>VGFB01001131.1 GCA_016869015.1 Armatimonadota bacterium | reverse complement strand
CGCGGGCCGGACGCGCCACCGTTCGTCTCACTCCTCACCCCTCGGCCCTCACTCCTCGCCCCTCGGGCCCTGCATCAGCCACAGCGTCCCCCACTCCCGCTTGAGCGTGCGCGTGTTGACGCGACCGGTCCACCAGTCCTCATGATGGAAGCTCGCGAAGTTCCCCTCCCCGCGCTCCATCTCGTCCAGGTCGCCCAGGGCGATGTTAAGGCCCATCGGGGTATCGGGCAGGTCGGCGCCGTAGAACCTGCCGGGCGCGATCTCCAGGCACGGGTCGAACTTCACGGCCCACTCGATCACATAGCCCTGCCCCTCGGGCTTCGGCTTCGCCACCGCTTCCTGCGCCCCGGAGAGGATCCACCGCTGGTAGTTGTTCCACGCCGTGTCTTTGACGCGCGGCTCGCCCTCAAGCAGGCCGCCGACGCCGATCCCCCCCAGCCGCGACTTGGTCAGGTTGCAGACCATCTGCCAGGCCGAGCCGTCGCCGTCGGCGCCGTCGGTCTCGCCCCACGTGTTGCTCGCATTGACCAGCAGCTCCATCTCATCGCCCAACCACGGGAAGCCCTGCTGAGTGAGCTCGTGGGCGCGAGGGAATTCATCCGGCAGCCAGCGGGGGATGTCGATGGCGTAGAGCACATCGTCGGTGATCTCGAAGGCGAAGTAGAGGCGCTCGGCGTCGTGCTTCACGTAGCCCACCAGGGACAGATCGGCATCGTCCATGGTCGGCGTGAACTGCGGCGTCCAGTCGCGGACGCCGGTGAAGCGTGTCGCGTCGTCGTACTCGCCCGGGGAGATGACGCCGTCGAGGGTCGGGGTCACTCCGCGATACGAGCGCATCTCGCGCGGCCATTCGCCGGCGCGGGCAACCACCAGCGCACTCAGGGCGCACAGGATGATGCCGGCCGGCGTCCATCGGGCACGCATGGACCTCGCCTCCCTGTCGTTCCGAGGACTGACGAACGAGCCCCGGTGACGTTCCACACAGCCTCACCCCTCGAGTTCCTCATGCAGGGCCTCTCCCCTCCCGCGCCGAATGGTCTGTCTCAACGACCTCACTCAACCCGGTCAGCATCTTGACCGCTCGGGGGGATCAGCATGGTACGCGTCGGAATCCTGGGGATGGGTTTCATCGGCCAGCAGCACTTCGGAACGTGGAAAGACGTGGAGGGCGCCGAAGTCGTCGCCGTCGCGGACAAGGAGATCGACCGCGTGGCGGAGTCCGCCACCGCGATCGGCGGGAACATCGGCGACGCGGCGCCGATCGATCTGTCCGGCCTCAAGCGCTTTAGCTCGCTGGAGGCGATGCTGAACGCGGGTGGCCTGGACGTCGTGGATGTGTGCCTTCCCACGTTCCTGCATCCGCCGCTCGTCGAGCAGGCGCTCAAGGCGGGGGTGCACGTCATCTGTGAGAAGCCGATGGCGCTGGACGTGGAGCGGTGCGATGAGATGCTGGCCGCCGCGGAGGAAAGCGGCAAGATGCTCTTCCTCGCGCACTGCATCCGCTTCTGGCCCGAGTATGAGGTGCTGGCGCGGATGCTGAAGGGGGGCGAGTTGGGGCGCCTGGTCAGCCTGAAGCTCACGCGCGTGTCGCCCTCCCCCTTCTGGAGCCAGGGCGGGTGGCTGAACGACCCGCAGAAGAGTGGCGGGGCGCTGCTGGACCTGCACATCCACGACGCGGACTTCGTGATGTCCCTGCTGGGGATGCCGCCGGCGGTGCTCTCCCGCGCGGGCAACATCAAGGCCGGTGGCCCGAAGGTCGATCACGTCATCACCGAGTACCTCTACGGGGACATGGTCGTCGTGGCCGAGGGTGGCTGGGCGATGCCCCCCAACTACCCCTTCGAGATGGCCTTCGAGGCTCTCGGCGAGAAGGGTTGTCTGTCCTTCTCCACCTCCCACGACCCGATGCTGGCCTTCTACCCGATGGAGGGCGGCGCAACGACGCCCGAGTACCGGGCGACCACCGGCTACCTGCAGGAGCTGGAGTACTTCGCCGGCTGTATCCGCGACGATCGCCTGCCCCAGCGCGTCACGGCCTTCGACGGCCGGGAGGCCGTGCGGCTCATCATGGCCGAGAAGAACTCGATCGAGAGCGGCGGGATCGTGGACCTGTAGACCGCTGCCCGCCATGCGGCGCCGGGGTTCCAGTCGGCGACGGGCGGACTGGGGCCCCGGCCGCGATCCCCGACTCACGCCAGCACGGACTTGAGGTACTCGATGCTCCTCCCCGCCTGCTGGACGGTCCCGCACTCGACCGAGAGGACGCCGGTGTA
>VGFB01001130.1 GCA_016869015.1 Armatimonadota bacterium | reverse complement strand
CGTCCACTGGCTCGTTTCGCTGGATGGCTCACGAATGCGGTGTTGGCACTAGGGACCCGCGACCTCGACGTCGTGCCCTGACTTGGCGAGGCACCTGTGGCTTGGAGCGATCGGATTGACCTCGAATAC
Organism: Armatimonadota bacterium; assembly: GCA_016869015.1. Lineage (GTDB taxonomy): Bacteria > Armatimonadota > Zipacnadia > Zipacnadales > VGFC01 > VGFC01. Next base: position 2,151 of record VGFB01001130.1, on the reverse strand, counting down.
GAGAGTGATGTCGAGTGCCTCGCATTCCGTCCCGACGGGCGGGAGCTCCTCGCCGCGTCGTTGAAGATCTCTCGATGGGACCCGTCGACGGGAAGCCGGGTCGGAACGTACGACTACTGGGCCCACGCCATCTCCTACTCGCCTGACTCGCGGACCATCGGGATTGCGGAGAGCGGGGCCGTCCACGTAATCGAGGTGGATTCGGGTGCCCGAATGAGGACGTTGAAGGGTTCTGGCCGCTGCGCTTTCTCCCCGGCGGGAGACCTGCTGGCCTTGCCGGCCGCTGATGGGATTCAGCTCTGGGATACTGCTAAGTGGCAGGTAATGGGTACTCTTCGGAAGCCGTGGTCAGAAACCAAAGCCATTGCGTTCTCCGCTGACGGGCGCTACATGGCCGCAGGTGGACTCGGCAAGGACGTGATCGCGGTTCTCGATCTTGCGACCGGCGAAACTCAAGAGTTGGCGACAGGCGATTGGGTCATGAGCGCGGCGTTCTCCGCCGACGGGAGTATCCTCGCGGTCGGCGTCACCAATTACCGGGTTCGTCTGTGGAGGCTGCCCTCGTGTGAGGTCGTCCTTGATCGCAGGAATGGCCGGGCGGCTGTGTGTTCGTTGGCGTTTTCACGTGACGGCCGCATTCTCGCGGTTGGAGAACAGGCGGTCACACTGCTGGACATGACCACCCTCACGCCCCTCGGGCACTGTGGTTCGTACCAAGACCGTGGCGTACAGGGGCTTGCCTTCTCACCTGATGGGCGCCTGCTGGCTTCCACGTGTGGCGCCTTCGTGGCGCTCGAGGACCCAAGCCGCCCGCGCTGGCAGGCGTCCTCTGGACCCGCTTAGGCCCCGCCCCTCTCGGCCGTGCCAGAGGCGCGCTCCTGGGCCATGTCAGGGCGGCTGCGCCTGACCACGCCGGGCGGCGTGGCGCGCCGCGCTAGCTTCTCGAAAGCGCCGGCCACGTTGCCGGTATGGGTCGCGATCGGCTGGCTCGGTTGCACCGGGTCTCCGACGGGTCCGTCGCAAGACGCTACCGGCCAGCCCTTCACGGTGTCGCCCGTGGCCCCGGAGGCGATCGCCTCCATCAACCCGCTCGGTCACATGACGACCCCGTTCAATGCGCTGCCCCAGGCACGCATGTACCTGGTCTTGCGCGACCGCTCCGCGGTGAACCCGGTGCTTGCACCCGCCGGCGGCCGCGTCACGTGGCTCCTGGGACCGAAACCCGACTACCGCATTCAGGTCCAAGTGAGCCCCGCCTTGACGTACTTCGTCGATCACGTCACTCCGGAGCCATGGGTGCGAGAGGGTGCCGAGGTCCAGGCCGGCCAGCGTATCGCGGTCCATTCGGGACTCACTTGCTGTGTGGACTTCGGCGCTCTCAACTCGGCCGTTGTGTCCAGCTACATCAACGCAGCGCGGTATTCGCCGGAATCGATCCATGCCGATTCCCCACTACGGCATTTCGGGGAGCCGCCGCGCTCCCTCCTCTACTCCAAGGTCACGCGCTTCGGCGACGGCTTGGACGGCCGTGCCGACTACGATCGGCCGGGCCGGTTGTCGGGGAACTGGTTCCTGGAAGGGACACCTGTTGCTGGAAGCCTCCTGCCCGAGAACTGGACAAAGCAGCTCGCCTTCGCTTACAGCAACACGCATCCTTCGATGATCCTCGTGTCGATTGCCGGCACGTTGCCGATCGTGAACCTCTGCGCCGTCCAGCCCGGGGCGCCCGACCCGGCGACCGTGAGTACGGCGAGCGGCACGGTCGCGTATCGGTTGTACCAGAAGGAGCCGCCCGTCAGTGAAGGCGACGGACGAGGGCGGTTGCTCGGCGTGCTCATCGTGAAGATGCTTGACGACCTCACGATCAAGGTCGAGGTATTCCCCGGGTCCGCGGCTGAGACCGCAGCATTCACGCCCGCGGCACGGATCTACACCAGATGATGTCCCCGTAGCTGACGCCATTCCGACGAGCGCCGCCCATGTGCAGGAACATCAAGCCCCTCTTCAACTTCGAGCCACCCGCCTCCGAGGACGAGGTCCGGGCGGCGGCGCTCCAGTTCGTGCGGAAGGTGAGCGGCTTCACGCACCCCTCCCAGGAGAACCGGCGGGCCTTCGAGCGGGCGGTGGACGACGTGGCGGCCGCCGCGGCTA
>VGFB01001129.1 GCA_016869015.1 Armatimonadota bacterium | reverse complement strand
TGACCACCCTGAATGGCGGCGACATCCCTGAGGAGCACCGGCCGGACGTGCGCCGGATGGGGCTCAAGTGGCTGGCCAACGTCGGCACGACCGACCCCAAGGACGCCGCCGACCTCGTGGCGCGAATGTCCGGACACGCCGGCATGACGGAGCCCTGGTACGACGGCGTCACGTGCGACGAGCAGTTCTTCGGCCGCCCCAACCTGGCATACTACACCGAGGCACTGCGGCTCCTCGAGAACCCGGGGAACCGACTCGTCTACACGTGGATCGTCGGAAAGCCCGGGTGGCCAGGCCTGCACAATGACTTCGTCAGCGCGGCGCTGAATGCGTCACGGGGACGGGGCCGACTCATCTACGAGGCGTACTGCCACAGCCGTCCCAGCGAGGAGGACGCCGTCACCTACCTCAACGACCGTGTCGTGGACGCGATGGCGCGGCTCAACGAGTACCTCCCCAACGCGACCGCGGGGACGGGGATGATCTTCGGCAACTTCAACCAGATCCCCATCATCTCCCTGGACGTGGACCCGGAGGTGGACTACAAGTACTACCTCGACATGCAGCTCAACCTGGTCGCCACCCATCCCGTCTTCCGGGACCTGGCGGTTACCGGGTACTGGGGGAGCTACTACGACGACGAGGAGCTCTACCGGTGGTCGTTCCGGCTGCTGCGCCACTACTGCGTTGAGGGCAGCACGGAGTTGCTGTCGAAGACCTACGGCTATACCTACTCGCCCGGGCACCTCAGGAACTGTGACTTCGCCAACGGTCTCGAGCCGTGGACGGCGGACCCGCCAGACGCCCTCCGGGCCGACAGCTTCGCCGGCTACGGGAAGGGCAGTCAGGCACGCTGGGGTGCCCCAGGCGGAACGGGCGACACCTTCTGTGTCTTCACCCGCGGCGAGGGGCAGCCAAGCACGCTTACCCAGACCGCCACCGGCCTCACCCCCGGCAAAGTGTACACGCTCCAGTTCGTCACCGCCGACTACCAGGACATGGTTGCGGGGAGGATCGACCCGAAGCGGCTCGGGCTGGACGCCGTCCTCGACGCCGGCGCGGAGGTCATCCCGGAGAAGTGCTACGTCTTTGTCGACAGCCGCAACTCCGGTCAGAAGCAGGACGACGGACGGGCCCGCATCAGCCTCCACCACATCCGGTTCCGTGCCGTCGCCCCCTCGGTCACGGTCACCTTCACTGATGCCGAAGCCGAGCCGGGTACGGAGACCGCACTTAACTACATCATGCTCAAGCCGTACTTCGGGGAGTAGTCCGTCCCCCGGATCACGGCGTCGGCCAGCCGGAGCCGCGCGGGACGTCCGGCTTCAGGACGCTGCGCAGTGCGTCGAGGCGTAGCGGCACTCCCCCGTCGCGCAGCTCCGGCAGCGTTGGGACGATCCACCCGCCCTCGGCGTTCTCGTTCCACGCGTAGATCAGCACGCTGTTGGCCAGCGTCGCGCCGGGGTGCTGCTCCACGAAGCCGAGGGACGCGGTGAGTTGCTCGGCCACCTGGTCGGGTGTGGCCTGCTCGCCCCAGTTGCGCTCGGAGGCGCCAGGATACCATGGGACGGGATGGTCCAGGAAGGGGCGCGGGTCCCAGCCGGTGGTGATGGTCGGGACGATCTGGCAGCCCGTGCGCCGCAGGGCCTCCCAGCGGGCGCGCTCATTGACCATGGCGGAGGCGAAGGCGGCGCCGTCGCCGATGGGGTTCACGTAGGCGCCGATGGCATCCCCGCCCGTGGCCGCAGCGGCCTCAGCGACCTGCGGCCCCCACCCCATCAGCACGATGAAGGGGGTGGGGCAGCCGGCGGCGGCCGCCTCGTCTCGCAGCGACTTCACCATGGGCCCGCAGCGGCGGTCGGCGTTGAAGATGTAGACGAGGGGACGGTCACCCAGGACCTTCTGGTAGTTTGGCGTGCGGAACTGCTCGACCAGCCAGCGGCGGTCCTCGTCCAGGAACCCGCCGGTCCCGGCGATCAGACACCACTTCACGTCGTCCCGATGCGCGCTGGAGAGGTAGAGGGAGCGCGCTGTCGAGAGGCCGTCGTCGGGCCGGTACCAGTCGAAGGCCCAGTAGTCGATGCCCGCCGCCTTGGCGTAGGCGATCTCGCGGTCCATGGTCTCCTGGGTGACGCACCTGGCTTGCACCTTCCCCGGCCCCAGGACCTCGGCATAGAAGGGCAGCCGGTAGTGGTAGCGCTCCGGCGACATCGCCTGCTCGAGTTCCAGGCCCACGCGGCTCTTGTCACCGCACCAGCCGTCCCAGCGGATCGCGCCGACGAGAGTGCGCT
>VGFB01001128.1 GCA_016869015.1 Armatimonadota bacterium | reverse complement strand
CAAGCGGATAGCCCAGTTCGCGCCACGAGGTCGGCGGCGTCCTTGGGGTCGGTCGTGCCGACGTTGGCCAGCCACTTGAGCCCCATCCGGCGCACGTCCGGCCGGTGCTCCTCAGGGATGTCGCCGCCATTCAGGGTGGTCACGGCGGGGAACACGTTCCTGACGAAGAAGTCCCAGTCGTACTTCCCGTTCTGCGGGACCTGGCTGTTGGCGCAGGCCGGGTAGTTGAAGATCTCAGCGATGGCCCGCACCACGACTGTCCCGCCCGAGGGCACTCCGCTGACCACGAGGTTGTGCTTGCCCCGGGGCAGTTCCCGGAACCCCTCGAGACGATCGGTGTCGGCGGCCAACACGGTGTCGTCCGCGCCGAGAACGACGCGCAGGTCGGGAGCCTCCGCGCTGGTTTCGAGCTTGATGAAGACCCACCCATCACGGACCGTGCTGAAAGCAAACCCCTGGGGTGCGGCCGTCGGCCGCAACGGCTGCGCCAGCACCTCGGTCACCAGGTTGTTCAGCCGTCGGTGGGCCGAGACGTCCGCCTCGGCGATCTCCGCCAGCGTGATGGTGTGCGCGAGGTGGAACACCTGCTCCTGGGTGGCGCGATCGACGATGGCGACATCCAGGTTGTGTTCGCCCGCGGCCAGACCGGACAGGTCCACGCTGTTGAGGTCCGGCGCGAGGGGCGAGGTGCGGACCGTCGCGCCGTCGATGGTGTAGCGGCAGTCATACTCGGTGTGGGCGCGTTCCGTCTTGCCGAAGAAGCGGAAGGTCATCCCGGGGTCGGCCAGAGGGATCTTGTTGAGCAACGGCTCCCAGGCCACGAGCCGGGGGCGCTGCTGCTCGACCAGGACCGGCGAGACCGAACTCCCGGCCAGCGCGGCCTCGCTGATGGCCTCCAGCTTGACTTGGGCGAACCGGGCCTCGCCGACGTAGTCGATGGCGAAGATGGCCACCCCGTAGACATCGTCCTTGCTCTCCTGCAGCTCGAAGGTCTGCTCCAGGTACTGCCAGCCGTCGGTGTTCTCTGGGAACGACCGGATGCCGGCCTCTTCGTACCAGCCGTTGTTGTGGACGATGATGCCGCAGTGGCCGCTCTTGAAGCCCTCCGTCTTGACGTACGCGCTCATCTTGTACGTCTCGCCGGCGATGATCTGCTGGTCGTGCTGGCGGCAGGTGGACCGGGCTCCCCCCAACCCCTCCGGGTTGCTGAAGACGACGGCGCCGGTACCCTCCGGCCCGCCGGTCGGCTCGAAGCTGGTGCGGTCCCCGCCCTTCTCCCAGAACGGGGGGAAGTCGAACTGCTCGGCCTCGAAAGCGCCGTTGATCAGGAGGTTCTCACCGGGCTTCACGGCCGCGCCGGCGACGCTTCCCCAGACGAACAGGATCAGCGGGACAAGGCTCTTTCGCATGTCTTCCTCCTTCTGCGCGATCATGGGTGGGTGCAGGCATGGGCTTGCAGGCTGCTCTGTCAGCCGTGATCCTTGTAGTTGCCGTTTGCCGTCGTGGGTCGGCTCACCAGAGCCGACGTCCGTCGGCATCGACCTGAAGGCTCCGTCGGCTCCGGCGAGCCGACCCACGACGACCCAACGCTTTGCGGCTGACAGACCACTAGCGGCAGCGGGCAGATGGCCATTGCGTGGACGCGCTCCCACTATTGCGCAAGAGGCCACTCCTCACCTGGTTCGCCCGGCCCGGGGAACTGCCCCGTGCACTTCGGCCTCCTGGGGTCGTTCGTCAGCTCGCCCCGCAGGCATGACCGGCCGCGCCGGGGCGCGGGTGACGAGGGCCCCAATGGCGGGTTGTCGAATACGCCAGGGGCACCTGTGCGGCAAGAGCGCCCCATACGGCCGCGACCGCAACGATGAGAGGGTCACCTATGCTGCTCCCCGCGATCCTGGTGTCCGCAGCCACCGGTCAGCCCCAGCCAGGTGAGATGGCCGGGTACCTCCTGGTGGACCAGGAGAGGGTTCCGGAGACGTTCAACGCCGGCTTCTCCATGTACGTGGCGGCGTGGCCTCTACTGAGGAAGTACCCCGGCAGCCAATTCCAGACCGGCCTGCTCAGCACCTGGATGTTCGCGCAGCATGACGGTCCCAGCCCGGACAACGCGTACTCGGACATCGAGGGCGGCCTGGGCTGGTGGCGTGACACGCGCTTCGCCACGGAGACGCCGAAGTTCATCATGGGCGGCGTGGCCCTGAACTTCGTGGAATGGGCCAACGGGCCCGGAGCCGGCAAGGGCCGCAACTGGGACGACCCCAGGGGCCACTACGCTGTGGCCCAGCTCAGCCC
>VGFB01001127.1 GCA_016869015.1 Armatimonadota bacterium | reverse complement strand
TGGATCATCCCGGCCGACCTCGAGAACCTCGAGGCGCTCATCCTGCCGGCGGTGACGCTGGGCATCATCGAGATCGCCTACATCTCCTACATGCAGCGCGCCTCGATGCTGGAGGTCATCCGCGCCGACTACATCCGCACGGCGCGCGCCAAGGGGGTGGCCGAGCGCCGGGTCGTGCTCAAGCACGGACTCAAGAACGCGCTCATCCCGGTGATCACCATCGCCGGCATCGACCTCGGCGCGCTGATGGGCGGCGCCATCCTCACCGAGACGGTCTTCTCGCGACCAGGCATAGGTCTCATGATCTACCAGGCGATCGGCGCCCGCGACATGCCCGTGGTCGTCGGCGGGGTGCTGTTCGCCACGCTCTTCTACGTGCTGGCGAACCTCATCGTCGACCTCACGTATGCGTATCTCGACCCACGCATCCGTCTCGAGGAAGGGTGAGCGGGGCATGACCGACGACCTCATCGGGACGCAGGAGCCGGGAGGGCAGGAGTCGATCGAGCCGATGGCCGGCGGGCCGGCGATGATCGTGGCTCGCAAGCCGCTGGGCCTGTGGAGCGACGTGTGGCGGCGACTGCGGCGCAACAAGCTGGCGGTGGTGGGGCTGGGCATCATCATCGTGTTCGTCACGATCGGCCTGGCACAGTCGATCTCCACCGCCGTCGGCTTCAGCCTGGCACCCTACGACCCCAACGCCGTCAACTACGAGCTGAGCCCGGAGGGCCTCGGCTCGCCACCCAGCTGGTCACATCCGTTCGGTACGGACTACCTCGGCCGCGACATCTTCTCGCGGGTGCTGGTCGCCACCCGCATCTCGATGCTCGTCGGCGTCATCGCGGTCGCCATCGCTCTGGCCATCGGACTCGTCCTGGGGCCGATCGCCGGCTACTACGGGGGCGCCGTCGACAGCGTCATCATGCGCATGGCAGACATCTTCTTCGCCTTCCCGTACATCCTCTTCGTGCTGCTGCTGGTGACGGTGCTGGGGGGCGGGTTCATCAATGTGTTCGTCGCCATCGGTCTGCTGAGCTGGGCGGTCTACGCCCGGCTCAACCGCGGCTCGGTGCTGAGCGTGCGCCGCATGGAGTTCGTCGAGGCGGCGAGAGCCCAGGGGGCCACCGACCTGCGCATCATCTTCCGCCACGTGCTCCCCAACACCATGGCGCCGGTCTACGTGGCCATCGCCATGGGCGTCGGCGGCGCCATCTCCACCGAGGCGGCGCTGAGCTTCCTCGGCATCGGCATCCAGCCGCCCGACGCCAGCTGGGGCAAGATGATCTCCGACTATCTGAGCTACATGGCCGCCGGTCGCTGGTGGATGGAGCTGTTCCCGGCGCTGGCCCTTGTGATCACGGTCTTCGGCTTCATCTCGTTCGGCAACGGCCTGCGCGATGCCACCGACCCGAAGCTGAAGGAGTAGCATGGCCGAGCGGCTGCTCGAGGTCTCCGGACTCTCCACCCACTTCTTCACCCACGCCGGCGTGGTCAAGGCGGTCAACGGCGTGAGCTTCACGCTGGACAGGCAGGAGACGCTCGGCATAGTGGGCGAGTCGGGGTCGGGCAAGACGGTGACCGCCCTCTCGGTCATGCGCCTGGTGCCCGACCCGCCCGGCAAGGTCGTGGCCGGCTCCATCGATCTCAAAGGACGCGACCTGCTGGCCATCAGCGAAGACGAGATGCGCCAGGTGCGTGGCAACGACATCGCGATGATCTTCCAGGACCCGATGACCAGCCTCAATCCCGTGTACAAGGTCGGCGACCAGATCGCCGAGGCCGTCATGCTCCACCAGGACAAGGGCAAGAAGGAGGCCTGGAGCATGGCCGCCGAGCTGCTCAGGCGGGTCGGGATCCCCGACGCGAAGCACCGCGTGACGCAGTACCCGCACGAGTTCTCCGGCGGCATGCGGCAGCGCGCCATGATCGCCATGGCCATCTCGTGCAACCCCGACATCCTGATCGCCGACGAGCCCACCACGGCGCTCGACGTGACCATCCAGGCGCAGATCATCGAGGTCGTCATCGAGATGCAGCAGCAGTACCACTCGGGCGTCATCCTCATCACACACGACCTCGGGGTGGTCGCCGAGATGAGCGACAAGGTCATGGTGATGTACGGCGGCCGCACCGTGGAGTACGGCCCGGTCGATGAGATCTTCTACAACGCCCACCATCCGTACACGTGGGGGCTGCTGGGATCGCTGCCGCGTCTGGACCTGGCCGAGAAGACGCGTCTGACGCCCATCAGGGGCAATCCGCCGGACCTCATGCTGCTGCCCGAGGGCTGCCCGTT
>VGFB01001126.1 GCA_016869015.1 Armatimonadota bacterium | reverse complement strand
TGGGTACACGTGCTGGTCGGGAATCTGGCGGATGCCCGACGGCAGTGTGGTGATCTGCTTCACCGAGGTCACCGGCGCCCTGGGCAACTGGCGGCCCCGCGCCCCGCAAGAGGTCCTGCGCCGGATGCCGACCGCGCAGCAGGAGAACCCGGCCTACGACTTCACCGGCCTCGCGCAGCACAATGTCTACCTCCGCTCGGCCGACGCCGGGCAGACGTGGGCGCGGGTCAGCGCCGATCCCTTCAGCACGTGCCTCAACGGCATGTGCGGCGGAGGCGTTGCGGCGCTGGGGGACGGAACGATCCTGCGCGTCGCCTGGGGGCAGTCGCTCACTTACGGCGACCTGCCCGACACCGGCTTCGTGCAGCGGTCCACCGATGGCGCTCTGACGTGGGGCCCGCCCGAGTACCTCGCGGCCGAGCCGAACCTGCAGACCTTCCCGGCGCGCGTCCGGCGGTTGCGCGACGGCCGCACTGTGCTCACCGGCGGGGCCGGACCGTATGACCCCGAGACATGGAGCTGGATGGCGCAGCTCCCGAAGGTCCGGCCCTGCCTGTGGGTCAGCCGCGACGCGGACTGCCGCGCCTGGAGCGAGCCGCTCTACCTCGCGCCCGAAGGGGTGAACTACGCGGGGGAGGAGTGGGACCTCGCGGAGCTGGACAACGGCGACCTACTGGCGGTGCTGCGCACGGCCACGTACGACGCCGCCGGCAGCACGGTCAGCCAGGAGCGGCGCCAGACCCTCCTTACGAAGCGCGGCGACGCGTGGGAGCCGGGGCCCACCGTGCCCGCGCCGTTCCCGCACTCGGGGCACCCGGAGCTGCTCGCAACGCGGGAGGGGATCATTCTCCACATCGCCCAGCCCGGCCTCGCGTGGACCGCCGATGCGGGCGCAACCTGGACGCCGCTCGATTGCCCGGGAACCGCCTACTACCCCCACGCGGTGCAGCTTGACGACGGGACGATCCTCATCGTCAGCCATATCGGCAGCGACGACCCCTACGGCAAGGCCGACCAAGCCATCGTGCTCGATGAACTGAGGCTGGACGTTAGCCCCTGATGCAGAAGGCCCGGGCGGGGTTCGCGATGAGGAGGCGTTCGCGGTCGGCGTCGGCCAGCCGAGGCGCGAAGTGGCGCGGCAGCCAGTCCAGCGGCGTGACCTCGCCCCCGTTCGGCTCGCCGACGTGGTACCAGCCGGCATCCTGGCTGATAAGCAACTGATCGGGGATGCGCCGCAGCGCCTCCTGCACGAGCGGCAGCTTCTCCCCGGCGTTCGCCTCGCGAATCCCGTCGTACTCGATCCACGCCCCGCGCGCGGCAGCCTGCCAGTGCAGGTCGGCGCTCGGCTCCGCGTCCGCATGGACCCAGATGAACCGCTCGGCCGGCACGCCGACCTCGGCCAGCACGTCCAGCTCCTGCAGCGCCGTGAGCCCCTGCGTCGTGTGGGAGGCGATGACGAGCCCCGTCGCCTGCGAGGTCAGCGCGGCGGCGGTGACGATCTTGCGCTGGACCTCGCTGAGGTCGCCCTCGTTCGCCGCGATCTTGATGAACCCGGGCCTGATCCGCGCCTCTCCGATGCCCTCGGTCGCCTCGCGAATCCACCGCTCCGCGATCTGCTCGGCCGTCGCCTCATGCGCGAACGGGGGTAGGAACGGGTCCTTGTACCAACCTGTGTTCGTCAGGATCCGGATGCCGCTCGCCTCGCTCAACCGCCGGAGGAGCAGGGGATCGCGCCCGAGGTACTCGGGTGTGCACTCGACCAGCGTCGCAATCCCCGCCGCCCGGAGGTCCTGCAGGTAGGGCAGCATCCGCGCGAACACCTCGTCCGCATCATACCTCGCGGGAGATACTTGGTCGGCCCCGATGAAGTCTACCAGAACATGCTCGTGCGCCAACGTCGGGCCGAGGTCGGAGGGGTCGATGGGCCCGGTCACGGTCTGGATCTTGGCGGCGGTCTGGGCGGAGGCGACACAGCAGGCGATGAGGACCACGGACAGCAGCAGACATGCAGGCATCTGTCGCCTCGCTGTGGCGGCGCTGGTTAGCCGGGCTCCGTGCCGGCCGATCATGCGCGCATAAGGGCGACGGTCGCGGCGTAGGCCGCAATCGTGAAGAGGATCGCCCGCGCTGTCTCCCGCCATCCGACTCGCCCGCGGACAGCGTCCAGCGCCGGGAGCGGGTCATGCTCGACGGCGAGCCGGGTCCTGTCTTTGACAGAGTCCTGGCCGGGTTCCGCGCGAGGGAAGACGGTCCGGCCTTCCTCGAAGACGGCTCGCTGGTGTACCTCGCGGTTCGCGA
>VGFB01001125.1 GCA_016869015.1 Armatimonadota bacterium | reverse complement strand
GTTCCTGCACAACTGCGACGAGCCGGAGGACTACGAGCTCGTGATCACGCAGCATTTCGCGCTCGCCGACCGCTTCCGTGAGGAGGGCAAGGCGCGCTTCATCGGCTTCAGCGGACACAACCCGCAGATCGCCCGACGCGCAGCGACCAGCGGCCTGGTGGACGTGGTGATGCTCCAGGTTCACCTGCTGGAGCACAGTCGCGAGGGTCGCGATGAGCTCCTCGACGCCTGTGCCGAGCACGACGTGGGCTTCATCGCGATGAAGCCCTACGCGGGCGGCAAGCTGTTGCGCGAGCACGCCTCGGCGGCCGTCACCCCCGTGACCTGCCTCAGTTATGCTCTCGCCCAGCGCGGGGTCAGCATGGTGCTGCCGGGTCCGCAGGACCTCGCTGAGCTCAACGACGCCGTCAGCTATCTCGACGCCACCGACGAGCAGCGCGACTTCGCGCCGGCGCTCCAGGAACTGGGCACGGTCGAGTGCGCCTCCTGTGTCTACTGCAACCACTGCCTGCCCTGTCCGGCGGGGATCGATGTGGGCGGGGTGACGCGCCTCCTCGACCTGGCCGAAGGCGGCGCTCTCGAGGCTGCCCGGACCGACTACGCCCGGCTGCCCGTCAAAGCCTCCGAGTGCGTGGAATGCGGCGACTGCGCGGCGCGGTGTCCCTGGGGCCTCGACGCTCCCGCGGCGATGGCAAAGGCGGCGGAGGTGCTGGGGTAGGCGCCCGATGAGGGATTGCGCCCGGCCGCTTCATTGCCGACCGGAGAGCTCCTGCTGCGCGTCAGCGATGGCGTCCTCGAGGGGCAGGGCCGCTCCGGCGGCCCAGGCGCGCGTGAAGCCCGCCTCTCCCAGAGCCTCGCGCAGAGCGCTCACCTCTTGTGGGTGCGTGTCCTGCTCGCGCGGTGACAGAGGGGTTCCCAGCGTGTTGCGGAGCTGCTCGGCTGCGCCCTGCAGGCGCGCGGCCGGCTATGTGCCTCCGGCCCGCGCGCCTCCGCAGATGGGGCAATCGGGGCGCTTGCCCAGCGTGAACGTGTTGAGAGACATGTCCTCGGTATCGAGGACCAACAGCCTGCCTGCCAGCGTCCGGCCGAAGCCCGTCAGCACCTTGATGGCCTCCAGGGCCGTGAGGGCCCCCAGCGCTCCCGGCACCGCCCCTAAGACCCCAAAGCCGTAGACATCCCACCACTCGGGCACGCCGGGGACGCGGCACTGCAGGCACGGGGTGTCCGGCGGGATGATCGTCTGCAGGTGCGCCTCCATGCCGTCCATGGCGCTCTCGATCATCGGCTTGCCCTGGCGCCAGCACTCGGCGTTCAAGACCAGGCGCTCAGCGAAGTCGGGCGTGCAGTCGCAGACGAGGTCGACCTGCGAGACGAGCTCCTCCACGTTGTCCGCGCCGGCGTGCGCCTGGTAGGCGACCACTTCGAGATCGGGGTTGAACCGCAGGAGAGTCTCCTTGGCCTGTGGGGAGCGCGGTTGGCCCACGCCGTCGCCGCGCATGAGAATCTGGCGGTTGAGGTTCGAGGGCGTAACGTTGCCGTCATGGGCAATGACGAGCTTCCCGATGCCCGCGGCCGCCAGCCAGATGCTCGCCGGTCCGCCCAGCCCCCCGACCCGCGTCACGAGGGCGGAGGAGGCCTTGAGCTTCCGCTGCGCCTCCTCGCCAAAGCCCGGGATCTGGATCTGCCGCTTGTACTTCTCGATCTCCCAGTCGGTCAGTGGAACCACGGTTCCCCTCCGTCACGTGGGCCTCAGCCCACGGAGATGTGCCGGGTGGAGTCTGCGTTGGCCAACCAGTGCCGCCGGCGCCCCCTTGAAGTCACGACGACGGACTGATGCCTGTCTTGCCCGTGCGGATGCAGTCGATCAGGAAGTCGAGGGCCGCCTCCAGCCGGCGGAAGGAGCGGCACCTGCGCGCCAGAGCGGGATCGAGGCGCACCGTCATGGCCGCCTGATCGGTCGTCTCCCTGTAGGCCAGTCCTTGCGGCATGTGGTCGCTCAGCCACGCCTTCGGCGAGTGCAGCTCCTCCGGGTCACCGTCGAACGGCTCCGCGTCACACATGACGGTCGCGAGGCTTGCCACGAGCCAGCTCTCATACATGCGGTTCGCGATCACGAACGCCACCGGGCACTTGCAGCCGACCACCCGGGCTCGTGCAACGTACCCCAACGCGATCTCCCTGGGGCACTCGCCCTCACCGTCCTGGACGACGAGGATGCCGTGGCACACCGGTCGGCCGTGAGCGTGTCGAAGGAAGCGTTCCAGCTTGGTGCTGAGGTTCCCAACGCCGTGCGCAGTG
>VGFB01001124.1 GCA_016869015.1 Armatimonadota bacterium | reverse complement strand
GCCCCCGGCCCACTTGCAGTAGGCTTGCGCATCGTCCCAGGACACAGAGACTACCGGTAGGTCCACCTGCCCCTTCTGGTCGGCCCAGTACTCCGGCGCTTCGTGTCCCGTCGCCGCCATGAACTTGGCGTACTGACCCACCGTCACCTCGTGCTTGTGAAGCCGGAACCCGTCCAACTCCACCTCGTGCGCTGGCTGCTCGTCCTTCGTGAACTCCTTCCACGCCACATCCCAACCGTTCGCCGTCCACAACCCATCGATCTCCTCCGGCATGCTCCCCATCCGGAACTTCCCGTTCGGACACGCCTCCGCCGTACCCGGAACCCACACCAGCACCGCCCCATCCACCGGGTTCACCCTCTCCTCGCCCGCCGGCTGACTGAAGACGGCGGCCCCGCCGGAGCCAGCACGGTCGCCGCTGCGACAGACAGGTACCTCATTGCTCCGAACCTCCCCCTCCCTCTAAGCAGCGAGTCCCCGGTGCACCGTGGACTTCGCGGACCTGCTTACCGCCGTTACTGCAGTTCCGGTACGCGGCTGCACTTCTCCAGGGCGTGATACCGCTCCTGCACTTGCTCGAGGGTCGCTCCGGCGAGCGCCGAGACGCCAAGCCCCTCGACCGTGATGGAAGCGAGAACGGCACCGATGGCGGCGGCGCGGATGAGGTTCTCGGTGGACAGGTCGCCGGTACGCGCGAGGTGTCCGATCATGCCCCCGGCGAAAGTGTCGCCGGCGCCGGTGGTATCCCGCAGGCGGGTCGTGGGGAAGGGGGGGATGAAGCGGCAGCCCTCCCGACCACAGACCAGCGCGCCGTGCTCGCCCTTCTTCACGACCACGTACTTCGCGCCCAGCTCGAGCGTCCGCTCCGCCGCGGCAATGAGATGCGGGTCGCCGGCGAGCTGCTTCGCCTCCGCATCGTTCATCAGCGCGATGTCCACGCGGCCCATCACCTTCCGCACCTGCTCGGGCACCGTGTTCAGCCACAGGTTCATCGTGTCACACATGGTCAGCCGCGGCGCCGCGGTCTGCTCGAGGACCTGCTGCTGCAGGCCGGGCTGGATGTTCCCCAGGAAGACGTAGGGCGTCATCCGGTAGCTCTCCGGCAGCTTGGGGCTGAAGTCCGCGAAGACGTTCAGGTCGGTGGAGAGCGTCTCGGCCGCGCCCAAGTCGCCCTTGTAGCGGCCGGACCAGCGGAAGGTCTTGCCGTCCTCAACGACCTCCAGGCCCGCGAGGTCCACGCCGCGAGACCTCAGCAGCTCCATCCCCTCCGCCGGGTAGTCGCCCCCCACCACGCCCACCAGTCGCACCGGCGCCAGCAGCGAGGCCGCCAGCGAGGCATACACCGCCGATCCGCCCAGCGCACCGGCCGCCGTGCCGTAGGGCGTCTCCAGGGAGTCCAGCGCCACCGATCCAACGATCAAGACCGACCGATCTTCACCCATGTACTCGCCTCGTTGTGTGCGGGTTCAGCGGCCCTCGCCAGCCACACCGCAGGTCTCTCTCCGGTCTCACGGTCGCCGTCGGCCCTTCAGCAGACCGCGGAAGTGCTCGGCGGCGTCGGTGTGCTCAACGAGACCGCGCTCGCCCGCCGCCGTCAGGGCATAGACGCCCTCGTCCGCACGGGCGAACCAGCCCTCGATCTCCTCGCTCTTCACGAGCACCCCTCGGGTGTGAAGGCCGGTGCCGAGGCGCTGCAGCTCGCGAACGCTGAGCGGGCCAAAGCGCTCCAGGCAGCACGCGATGTGCAGGGCAGTCAGCCGGTGGGTATCGAGGATCTTCGTGCGAACGCTGCCGCCGGGGTTGAGGTCCCCCGCGCGGCGGGTGGCCTCCCGCATCACGATCGCCCGCAGCCTCCCGTCCTTCACCCGGTCGAAGAGCTGAGGCGACTGCTCGACCGTGACCTGGGGCCCGGCACGCGCATGGGGCGCCACGAGCAGCAGGCCCAGCTCCAGCCGCCGCACCAGGTACAGCAGGCGCGCGCTGCGACGCCGCCAGGTCTGCACGCCGGCAGGTTTGTGGACCGCCAGGTAGACGGCATCGGCGATCTGCTGGCGCTCGGCCGCCTGAGCGATGGCCTCCCAGTTCAGCCGCAACTTCAGCTCCACCACCACCAGCTCACTCCCCTTCACCGCCGCCACGTCGCACTGCTTCACCTCGCCCTGCACGCGGTAGCCCTGCCGGGTCAGGAAGTCGTGAACCGGGGGATAGAGGTCCGTCTCGCTGAGGCCCGACGCAGACGCCTTCGGCACGCGCGATCACCCGAGGCAGGTTCGACGGGGAGGCCGCAAGTCCTCGGAACGGCG
>VGFB01001123.1 GCA_016869015.1 Armatimonadota bacterium | reverse complement strand
GCGCAACGCGCCCACGCGTTGGGGACCGGTGAGCTTCGAGGTGAGGTCGGAGGACAGCGCCGTGACGGCTCACGTCCTCCCCCCGCCGCGCCTGCGCGGGACCATCATGCTACGAGTGAGGCGGCCCGAGGGCGCGGGGCCCGCGCAGGTCAGCGTTGGGCGCTTCGACGCTCAGACCGAGGCCGTCGTCCTCCCCGCCGGAGACGCGGTCACCGTCGAGTTGCGCAGCCCCTGATTTCCCGGCTGACGGGCCCTAGCTCGGCATGGTCTGCACGAAGAACACCTCGTAGATGTCCAGCAGCGTGGGGCCCGTCGGCGTGTACTTCTTCACGTCGGCGATGATCTTGTCATCGTGGAGGAACGCCGCTTCCAGCACCATCTGCACCCGCACGTGGGTGGTCCGCAGGAGGATGCTCTCCTCGGGGCCCCGGGCGAGCAACGCGCAGAACGTCTTCGACTCATCCTCATACGTCACCCACGGAATCGTGCCCTCCGCCAGCGTCAGGGGCTCATCGGGAGGTAGATTGGCCTCGGTCAGTTTCTGCGCCGTCAGACGGGTCTTCGGATCGAGCAGGTCGGCGTGCCCCATCACGCGCCTCGGCTTCAGCCCCACCTGCGCCGATGCCGGTCGCCCCCTCACCCAGTCCGACAACGCTCCTCCCAGGAAGCCTGCTGCGCCAACGATGACCAACGTGACCGCGAGCTGCCCGCGACTCATCGTGACACCTCCTCCGGGAATGCACTCCGCGCTTGCCGCCTTCGCGCCCCAACCCATGATTCCCTACGGCCTCACCAACACGACTCCGTCATGCGGCCCGAGGTCGAGGGTCCGCACCTCTGAGCCGTCGTTGTAGCGGGCCTTGCTCTCCGCGCGGATCGCATCGGCCGCAGTCGCGCCCGTGCCGCTGCTGATCAGGGTCACCTCGCAACGATCCCCGGCCTTCAGATCCACTTCGAAGAGCTGCATCCAACCGCCGTCGCCCTGACGCTGGTTCAGCGTGGCCGTCTTCCCCTGTCCCGAGTAGACCGCGGCGTCCGTCAACCGTTTGCCGCCCGGGGTGGTCGCGAAGACAATGTACGTGTCCGAACTGGGTGCGGCGAAGACCCAGCGCGCGGTGTCGCCGGGTTTGGCGGCGAGGCGGAAGCCGGGGCCGTGGTAGTGCTGCTCGCCGGCCACGAACTCCCAGGCGCCTGCGCTCGCGAAGCCGGTAGTGCCGTCATCCACCTCGATCACATGGCGCGGCGCCGCGTCGTCCTGAAGTCGGCGGAGGGGCTGGGGGAGCTCAACGGTGATCGGGTAGGGCGTGTCGTTCAGGACCACACTCCCGCCCGCGAAGTCGCGGACCAGATAGCTCTCACCCACGAGCTCGATCCGCAACGCCTCCAGCCGCACGCCGCCCGCGCCCAGCAGGTGCCACTCAACAGCGTAGTCATCGAAGTCGTCAGGAGTCACCATCACCTCGATGCTCCACTCGCCGCCGGTCTCGGCCGCGCTGTGCAGCACGCCCTTGTCGTGGTGCTCCCAGCCGCCCTTCCCGGTCCGCACGTTGAACTGCAAGGCCTTCGTGGGCTTGGCAAGCACGGTGCACTCGGCAGTGATCCGGTAGCGCTTGCCCGGCTCCAAAGGGACCCGGCGGAAGTCAGTTGCGAAGAGCCGCTGCCACCCGCCATCGACCGCCGTCTCGCCCACAATGCCCTCGGGGGTCTCCCGCGCCGCACCGTCGAGGACAAGCCCGCTGAGCGGCCCGCCGGCCTGCCACCCGAACACAGGCACCGGCGGGACCTCCTGCACCTCGCGCGCCGGGCCGAGGGGCTCGCCGAGCGGCGCGTCGTACTCCGCGTACCAGAGCGGCAGCCCGTACCACACCGTTCCGAAGTCGTAGGCGTAGTAGGCGTCGGTCATCAGCGCGGTGCACAGCCCCGTCCGCATCCGCGCGAAGTCGCGCCGCGCGCGGTCGACCTCGCCGGGGGTCGTGACCTTGTCGCCCTTGCCCACGCGCCAGCCCTGCCAGCCCGTCGGCTGCGTCATGATCGCGAAGGTGAGCCCCGGCTGCTGCGAAGTCGCCATCCACGTGTCCAGCTCGCGGATGGCGTCGCGCGGGCTGAGCGTGCCGCTGAGGATCCGGTCGAGCAGCGGCGCGCCCTCAAAGAGGCGCCCGTTCAGATGCGGCGCGTGGCCGGCGTCCACATCGTTCGCAAGGACCAGGAGCCCCGGGTACCGCTGCTTCAGCCGGTCGAAAAAGAGGTTCTGCTGCGCCAGCCACTGCGGGTCGACCTCGGCGGGCACGTCGGCCACCCCATTGC
>VGFB01001122.1 GCA_016869015.1 Armatimonadota bacterium | reverse complement strand
AACGTCCCGCCGATGTAGACCGCCGGAAGCCCGCCCACCGTCCGGATCGACATCCTCGGATTGCCCACGTTCTCAACGGACAGCGCCTCGACCACGTTCTTCTCCACTGCCGACCCGCGCTCGGATACGCTACCGTACCCCCCCGCGTCCCGCAGGCGACACACGAGCTTGTTGGCCAGGATCACATCGTAGTACTCTCCGGCGTGCGCCGCGCCGATGAGTCCCCCGAACACCGCGCACGTGACCGCGACCACAACCCTTCTGCGATGGAGTGCTGTCATCTCTCTTCTCCCCGACGACCGGTGTCAGCGGATGGAACTACACGGCATAGTAGACCCATGCCGCGAGTGTGAGTTCGTGTGACGTTGCTCACAGGGGCTTCAGACGAGAGGAACGCGCACGCCCACCCTCTCATGCCCGCGTGGCTGCATTGGAGTGCTGTGTCGGCGGGCCGCCACGTCCCGACCGGACCCTCATTGTGGTGATCGCGCCGCCACCTGTCAAGAGCCAAAGTGCCGGGCGCCGGGGGATGCGGGCCGAGCGCGAGACTCGGAGTTGGCTACCGCCCGTAGAACCACTGCACGCCGACACGCGCCACGTGGATCCCATCCCGTGCGTGATACCCGATCACGACCACGTCGTCGGGCAGGAACTCCACAGCCTGGTACCCGAAGTCGTCTTCCGGATCGCGCGCGATGTGCCTCAGGCTCGTGAGGGTCTCGCCCTCGTCCCGGGAGACAGCCGCCGCCAGCCCGCAACGGCGGTGCACCTGGGGCTTCTCCTTGTCCTGCGAGCGCTCGTCAATCCACAGGAACAGCAGATCGCCTGTCGAGGGGATCCGCCGAACGGTCGGGAGACCCGCATACGGCATGGCGATGTCCTTGCGCTCGATTCCCAGCCCCCACGTCTCCCCCTTGTCCTCAGAGTACGCGAACACTGGGAAGCCGCTGTACGTGCGCGCGAACATCAGCAGGCGCCCGTCCTTCAGCTCGACCGTGTCCGCCTCCTGGACCTCGATCTTCCGCTCCCCATACAGGTCCACTGCGTTCCGGCTTGCCTGCCAGCTGAACCCGCCGTCGTCGGAGAAGAACGTCATCCCCACGTACCCGCCGTGGTCCTCGCTGCTGGGCATGTAGGCCTTGTACTCCGCGGTGGCGATGATCCGCCCGGTCGAGAGGATGTGCAGCCTATCGTTGTGGACCAGCGCGTAGCCGGGATGCGGCGTGTAGCAGTAGGGCTCCGTCCAGGTCTCTCCGTCATCGGCTGAGAGCCGGTAGTAGTTCGTGCCGAAGTAGGGGGTCGCGGGGTAGGTCGTGTAGATGTAGGTCAGCATCAGGTTCCCATCCGGCAGGCGCAGGAAGCTCGGATGCGCGATGCTCCCCTTGGCCGGCGCCGTGGGACGGGCGACCAGCACCGATGGGTTGCCCCACGTGCGGCCGCCATCGCTTGAGCGGACGACCATGATGTCCCCGTCGGTGTAGGACAGCAGGAGCGACCCGTCCTTCAGCTGCACGAAGTCCCCCATCATGCCTCGATAGCCGTGGTCACCCTTCGGCTTCCTCACCACATGCACGTCCTCGAACAGAACGTCGGCGAGGGCCGTCGAGACCAGCACGAGCAGCAGCACGATGGCGATGAGGTGGTGGGGCATGGCTGCCTCCTGGTGTCGTCACGGTGCCGGGGTCAGCAGCCCCAGCCGCCACGGGATCTCGCCGTACGGCTTCCCGGCGCGGTCCCGCTCCAGCACGCCCTGGAACAGGAAGCGCAAGTTGGTCGGATCGACCTCGAGGGTCTGGTCGGTCCCCACCCGGATCAGCTCCCCGTGGCTGATCGAGTCGGTCCACGGCTCGCCCTCGGGCGTGGTGTTGGCCATGCTCGCGAAGGTCTCATCTCGCGTCGCCGCCAGGGGCGTCCACTCCCCGTCCAGTCGGTCGGCCAGGTAGGCCTTGAAGTAGCGCCAGCCGTGCCCGTTCTGGGCCTCCACGACCGTCAGGTACTTGTTCAGGCCCTGCAAGCGGTAGGTGTGGCTCGCCTCGAAGATGTCACCCTGAATGGCAAGCACGGGCTCGGACCAGCCGCGCGGGAAGTCCGCCAGACGCGTCTCCTCCCGCCACATCCGGCCGTCGAGGGTCGTGAAGAAGAGGTGCGCCTTGGCCTCATCGCAGATGACCCAGTAGTCCAGCCCGGCCTTCCCATCCGCCGGCTTCGCTCCGAGCGGCGTCAGCGGGCTCCAGGAATCGGGGTCGGTGATGTCGGTCGCGGTCGAGTAGGCGGCGCAGTACTTGGGGTCCCAGGCATCATCGC
>VGFB01001121.1 GCA_016869015.1 Armatimonadota bacterium | reverse complement strand
CCTCGGCGAGGAGTCCGTCTGGAGGGGCAAGCGCGAGATCGGCGCCCTGCCGGACATCATCGACGTGATGATGGGCTGGGACCCCCGCCCATGGCACGGCAAGACGACTGCCTCCTATCAGGCCCCCGCAAGCCCCGAGGTGTTCCGGGAGGCTTGCCGCCGTGCGAAGACGATGTTGGACGCAACTCCCGGCAACGGCCTGGACAAGCGGGTCGTGGTCTTCGACAACTGGTGCGAGTTTGGCGAGGGGCACTACCTTGAGCCCGTGTCGGGCTTCGGTTTTGGGTATGTCGACGCCATCAAGGAGGTCTTCTGTCCCGACGCTCCTCCCTGTCGGGACATCACGCCCGAGGACGTCGGCCTCGAGCCCCCCGAGCGCGCCTACCGCGCTCGCCGCGAGATCCTCGGCGGTTTCCCCGACCGGCAGCGGACCGTGGTGGATCACCTCGTCGGCTGGTGGTCCTTCGACCGCGACGACGAGAACGTCGCCTGGGACCGCTCCGCCTGCGCCTTCAACGGGTGGAAGCACCGGACGAAGACGACCGAGGGGCGCGTTGGGTCGGCCATGCTCTGCGACGGGGGCTCCGTGAGGGTGGGCGCGCACAAGCTGCTGTGGCCGACCGAGGGCGTGACGGTGGAGCTGTGGTTCCGCGCCGATGAGCCGAACCAGTCGGACCGCTGGATGGTGAACTCCGTCGGCGCCGCCAATACCGGATATCGCCTGGGGTTCAGCGGGGGGAAGCTCTGCTGGCAGGTGCCCAAGACGCCCTGGAGTCACCTGCTGGCCGCGCCCGATCCTGTTGGGGTCGGGTCCTGGCATCACGTCGCCGCGACCTACGACAACACGACGCTGCGCCTCTACCTTGACGGGCGCGAGGTCGGCTCGTTGGAGCGCGGCGGCCCGATCAATCCGGCCGACGCGACCCTCTGCCTCGGCAGCTACGCCGAGGGGCACTCGCACGCGTTTTTCCAGGGCGCCATCGACGAGGTCCGCCTCCTCGATCGCGCCCTCACGCCTGACGAGGTCCTGGCCCGCTCCCAAGCGGGGTAGGGGCCGGACTCATCGCGCCCGACGGCCCGGCCGCCCTCGTACTTGCCGACTTGCCTACCGCCGTCACATCAGGTCGAGACACGCCAGCGTCGCCTTGTTGCGGATGAGGAGTTTCCCGTCGGCGACGATGGGAGCTGTCCAGCTCTGCCCGCCCAGCGGCCGCAACCGGCCGAGCTCCCGGTAGGCGTCGGTCGCGGCGGCGGCCATGACGAGGGTTCCGTCCCCGCCGCCCAGAGCGATGATCGCGTCATCCACGATGACGATCCCGCCCTTCTCGAAGCCCGGCTGCCGCCACAGCGCCCTGCCCTCCTGCCCCTCGAGACAGACGAGGTCCCCGGGGTCGGTGGTTCCGAAGATGTGTTGCTTGTAGTAGACCGGCGAGCTGAAGTGGGCCTGCATCGACTTCCCGCCCCAGACGGCTTGCGCCCCGTTCGCGAGCACCTCGATCACGCCGCATCCGAACCCGTACCCGCTCGAAGCGAAGACGAAGTTGCCGTCGATGATCGGCAGCGCCGCGTTGACGCCGTGCTGCGTGGCCCACGGCACCTGCCACAGCAGCTGGCCGTTGTCCGCGCGCACCCCGATCAGCGCCGTTCCCGCGAACACGACGTACTGCTTCACGTCGTTGATCGTCGCCACGACCGGCGCCGCATAGCCGGCCGGGAACGACCCGCCCCCGGTCCAGATCGCGTTGCCGGTCAGCTTGTCGAGGACGGCGACGGTCCCGTTTCGCCCGCCCGGGACCACGACCACCCGGTCGCCATCGATGATGGGCGACATGGCGTATTGCCAGGTCGGCAGTTGCCCGCCGAAGTCCCGCTGCAGGCTCTTCGCCCACAGCAGTCTGCCGTCGGCGGCGTTGAGACAGACAAGCTGCCCCGCCCGTCCCAGCGTGTACAGCCGACCGTCGTCGAAGCAGGGCGTCGCCCGGGCATAGCCGTAGTTCGCCCCGCCGGGGTCCGGATAGCGGAACGCCCAGAGGTCCTTGCCCGACGCGAAGTCCAGGGCCCTGACGACGTCCTCTTGCCCCTGATGGTCGATGATGAAGACCTTCCCCGTCGCCGCACTGGGGCCCGCATAACCGTCGTCGTTCATGGCGGTCTGCCAGAGCACTCTGGGCGGGCGTTGGGCCCAGTTCTTGTTGATTCCCGTGTCAGGCGCGATCCCCGTACCGTCGGGGCCGTGGAACCGAGGCCAGTCGGCGGCAGGGGCGCAGGCGCACACAAGCAGGGCCGTCAAGAGGAGTGGCGGCGCGAGCTT
>VGFB01001120.1 GCA_016869015.1 Armatimonadota bacterium | reverse complement strand
ATGCAGAATGCCCCATCGTTGAAGCAGACGATGGCGTTCGGGTTTCCGGCCCGTGCGGCGGCGAACCAGTTCGGCCAGTCGTAGAGGCTGTTGTGGAACGGCTCCCAGGTGTAGCAGCCGTCGAACCACCAGCCGTCGCAGCGCGCCCCGAACTTCAGCGCGTAGGCGCGGACGAACGCCTGGTACCGCCGCTGGAACTCGCTCTGATCGGCCGGGTTCCAGGCGAAGGCGGAGTGTACGTCAGGCTGCTGCCCGTAGACCTCGCTCGGGAGGTACGCGATGAAACGCTTGCCGAGGGCCTCGAGGCGGGTCGCGATCTCCAGGGCGAGGTCGCGCTTCGACGCGTGCCCCGGCAGGCGCGCGTCGAGCCACTCGTTGGGGCTGCAGTAGTACCCCGTGTTCTGGCCGATCGTGAAGATCAGCCAGTCTGCGCCGGTGCTCTCGAACTGCGCGATGAACGCGTCGAGATCGAAGCCGTCTACGATCCGGTCGAACTCGGCTGTCTTCGCCTCCGGCGTGTCCCCGGCCGGCGAGATCAGGTAGTGGACCATCAGGCCGAAGGAGCCCTCCGCCAACCAGGCGGCCCGGTGCTTGGTCTCCACAGGTTGTGCCTCCAGGGCGACGCCCAGCGTCGCCAGCATGATGCAGCCGACAGCCGTCGTAGTCATGCGTGCTCCCCCATCTTGTCCGCCAGCCGAAGGGCCTCCTCGCACATGCCGACCACGTGGTAGTCGACCTTCCACTCGCTGCCCTTGTTCAGGTTCGTCGGGCTGTGGTACCACCCGCCGAAGTCGGGGTCGATGCAGTGTGCCTGGAAGTAGCGGATCGTCTTCTCAAGCGGCTCCCACAGGTCCTCGCGACCGCGGAGCGCGGCGAAGTGCATCATTGCCCGCGCGGCCTCGCACTGCTGCCACCAGCCCTTCGCTCGGTCGATGACCTCACCCTCGAGGCTCGCGTTCGCGAAGATGCCGCCCTCGCTTGGGTCGTAGCCGACGCGCATCCCGTAGTCGAGCAGCTCGTGCGCCCAGTCCAGGTGCGACTTCGGATGGCCCAGCTCGACCGCATGGCTCAGCAGGTACGCCCACTCGAACTGGTGGCCGAGGTCGACGCGTCCGCCCTGCTCGGTGGGCAACGGCTGCCAGTCCTGGGCGTAGAGCTCGGGGAGGCCCTGGCTGAGGGGGCGCGGCGAGTCGGCAAAGAGGGCCTGGCCCAGCAGCCTCGCCATGCTCGTCGCCGGCTTTCCCCCGGCGTCCCGGATGCTCAGGCAGGCCTCGAAGGAGTGCATCATCGGGTTCTGGGAGTTGGGAGGCCTCCGCTCGGGCGGCAGCGGCGTCCAGTCGCGGTTGAGCTGCGGCGTCATTCCACCGGCGTCCCGATCGATGAACCGGGTCAGCGCCATGAACGTGAGGGCCAGCGGGCCCTCGACCGCCCTGACCTCCTTCGTCCTGGCTGCGTGGGCCAGGCCGAAGACGCCGAAGGCGTGGCCGTAGGCGTCCTTGTGCTCGTCGACGACCTTCGCGTTCCAGTCGCAGCGGTAGAAGAGCCCGCCCTCGTCGTTGTCGGTGAACGCCTCGCGCAGGAAGGCGGCGCCGGCCTGGACGGCGTCCAGATACCGGCTCTCTCCGGTCAGTCGGTAGCCCACGGCGAAGTTGTAGATGAGGCGCCCTTGGGAGACGAGCGTGCCGGTCAGTTCGCCGGTCCGGCGCCACTCGCGATCCAAGTGAGGCAGGAGGAGCCCGGACGCGGTGTAGGCGGCCTTCCGCCAGCGGGGGAGGATGTCGTCGAGGAGGTGCGTGCGGAACCACGACCAATCAACGCGGGACATCGGCGTCATCCTTCGGTCGGCGGTACGCACCGCCGGTTCGCTTCCCTCAGAGGAGAACCCTTGTGACGCGTCGCGAGCTGGTGAAGGCAGCCATCGAGCATCGAGAGGCCCCCCGGGTGCCGTACATCATCGACCTGTGCCCCGACGCGTGGGAGGCGCTGAAGCCCCTGGCCGGCGAGCAAGACGCCGCGGCTTTCATCGCCAACGATGTGGTGGACATCGCGGTTCCCTGGTGGCAGTGGCACGAGCTGGCGCCGGACTGGCACGGCATGGCTGCGCCGACCTCGCGGCCGAAGGTGCAGGGCACGGGGAGCTACATGGACCTGCCCGAGCACCTCAAGCGCCTGCGGGAGGCCTCGGACAAGTACTTCCTCGTGCGCCTCTATGGCATCCACTTCGAGAAGGCCTACTTCGCGCGGGGCTTCGAGAACTTCCTGTCAGACATGGTGAGCGACCCGACCTTCGCCGGGAGCCTCCTCCGCCGCA
>VGFB01001119.1 GCA_016869015.1 Armatimonadota bacterium | reverse complement strand
CACCTTCCCAGAGATACTGTGCGTGGACGGCTTCTCGAACCACACCTTCAAGCTGACCGGTCCGCAGAAGGCCCGGCGAGTGTTCCTGGAGGGTGAGCGCTTCGACCTGCACGGCTACGACCAGCGTGTGAAGGAAGTCCTCAACCTGCGCCGCCGCATCAAGCCGTTCATGGACTGGCCTGCCGTCTTCCGAGACACGGTGGGCCTGACAGTGTCCGACGCGCGGGTGCAGGCGCGGCTGTTCCAGCGCACCGACGGCGAGAACCGTGTGCTGGCCGTCACGATGCTGAACGAGGAGCGCGTGGAGGGGGCGACGATCAAGGTGGACCTTCAGGCAATCGGTGCGCCGCGCTCGGTGCACCTGTTCCGCTTCGGCGGGACGCTGGAGGAGGTCGAGGAGCTTGGCGACGGCGTGCAGGTCATCCCTGTGCCCGCTGACGATATCTCGGCCGCGGTCATCGTTGCGAACGTCGGCCCGGAACTCTCGGTGGTGCCGTGGATGGAGCAGATGATGCGTCCGGGGGAGGACGGCCTGGCGTTGGGGATGTTCCTGCCCGGCGGCCCGATGGGCAGCCTTGACGTGGACATCACCTGGCCCGGCACGCCGGGGCCGCTGGAAGAGGTCGCTGCCGAGGTGCCCAACCTGCGGCGCATGGAGATCCTGGATCCGACGCACCTCACGAGCCTTGCGCGCTGGCTGCGGGTGCCGGCGCGGCTCTCGTGGGAAGGCGGACACGCGGACGTCTGGACCATGCTCGCGCCGCCCCTGGTGAACGGCGACTTCGAGTACGCGGAAGACGGCTACCTCAGCCACTGGGCCACGCCGCCCTGCCTCGAGGATCCAGGCCAGGGCAAGCAGTGCATCCGGCTGGACCGCCAGACGGCTCCGGCGCACCTGATCCAGTCACTGACGCCGGTGAAGCCGAACTGCCGGTACCGGTTCCGGTGCATGGTGAAGCGCGGGGAGGGTGCGACGGGCTGGGCTGGAGCGCACGTCCTCGAGTACCTCGAGGGCAATGAGTTCGCGCGGTCCGCTGCCCTCAACGGCACGAAGCTCGGGGAATGGGAGACGCTGGAGACTACCTTCACCACCCACGCCGATCCGCGGACGACGGCGATCTACCTGTACAACTTCGATGACACGCAGCCCGCGTGGTTTGATGGGCTGGAGCTGGACGAGGTGAGATAGGCGAGGCCCGGTCTCAACCGACGGAGAGACCGCCCATCTGGAGGTGCCCCGGTGGAGGCCTCTGTCATTCCGCTTGCGGCTGCTGTGCTTGGCCCGACCCGGCGGGCGGAGTCCGTCGGCGGGGGTCTGACCCTGCGCCGGGCAGACCGGTGCTGCCCGCCGCCGAACCCCAGCCGGCCCGCAGGGCCGGGGGTCTCCCGAGCGTCGCCGGCTGGACATGAGTGCGCCCGGTTGTCGGTATCTGCGATCTTGGCGCCGACCGGCTCATCGGCGGCGTGCGCCTACGCTCGGTGCTCTCCCTCTGAGGGCCGTGGCGCCTGGGCGAGGTCGCGGTGAGGGCCGCTGTCGTGCCACTTCTCCGCTCAGCACTGGGACTGCACAGAACCTCGCCGAGAGACGGCTACTCAACCAGCTTCTTCTGCGGACCGCAGGCGTTGTGGTGCACGGTGGTGTTGCCGTCGCTGATGACGGTATCTGTGGCAGCGGGATGAGCAAACCAGTTGTGGTGGATGTCGGCGCCCTGGCTGGGCACCCCGCGGATGACCACCGCGTGGCGCCTGGCGTCCTCGAAGGTGTTGTGGTGAATGCTCATCCAGTCCCCGGCGATCTCCGTGCCGTCGCCCCGGTCGCGACCTCCGTGCATGTCGAAGCGGTGGGAGGTGGCGTTCGGGCCGGTCCAGTTCCAGGCGGCCTCATAGCAGTCGCCCGGCGAACCGCTCGAGGCGATGTCGTGGCGGCACCAGTCGAGCTTGTTGGCGATGATGAAGCAGTTGGCGCGCCCGGTGGCCACGCCGTAGCCGTAACCCGACAACTGGCAGTGGTGGATGTCGTTGTGGTGGATGAACACATCGCCCCCGCCCCCAACCCCGATCCCGACGCAATTCCAGTTGTAGACCTCGCAGTTGTCCACCTCGCAGTTGTGGTGTGCAAGGCTCAGACCATACGAGAACTCCGCGATGAGTTCCGGGCCGGCATAGGGCCCCTCGATTCGCAGCCCGGTGATCCGGACGTTGTCGCCGCTGCTGCGCAACAGGGGCGAGGTCGCGCGCATGGCCGTGAACAGGCGGGCTCCCGGGGACCCGTCCAGCCCGCGAGTCCCGGCGAGGGTGACACCCGCGGGGATG
>VGFB01001118.1 GCA_016869015.1 Armatimonadota bacterium | reverse complement strand
CCGTGCTCCAGCCGCAGCAGGTTGGCGTAGAGCCCCGTCAGGCGCTCCGCCTCCCGCCAGGTTCCCCGTAGATCGACGCGGAGCACGGCCGCCGAGGGCGCGGCGAGCGCCTGCTCGACCTGAACGCCGAGGGCTGAGGCCGTGCCTGCGACGGCGGCGACGAGACCCTCGGGGTCGCGCTCCCCGGGGCGGTTGCTGGTACCGACGGCGGTCACCTGGAGGCGGATGCGGTAGCCGCCGAGGGCAAAGGCCAGAATGCGGGTCTCGCCGGTGTAGTACACGATCATCCCGTCATCGAGCTTCCACTCCCCGTTCTCGGTGACGGATAGCTCACCCCGGTCGGCCTGACGCCTCACCATGCGGGCTTCGAGGTGTCGGGTTGAGGTGGTGCGTCGGGCGCGCCGGGCCGCCTCGGGATCGAGGGTCCGGTCCAGCCAGCGCGCGGCGTCAGGGTCTGCGCCGACCCGCTCGAAGGCGTGGAGGATCTCCCCCGAACTGCTGAACAGACGAGTACTGCCGGACATCCGGCGCGAGCGGTGGGTGTATAGTCGCTGCTCACCGCCCTCATCAGTGGCATGGGACATGAGCGTGCGGTAGCCTTCAGGCGGGGCCAGTAGGAGGTTCTCCGGCTTGGCGGCGCCGCCGTCGGCCGCTTGCTCGGCAGGCCTCAACTCGACGGAACCCACGTCGGTGATCTGGGAGGCCCGCGGCGTCCTCTCGAGGCCGACCCACTCGTAGCCCCACTTGTTCACGCCGATACGGAACTGCTGGTTCGAGCCCGCATAGCGATCGGCCTGAGCGCCGCGAAGGGCGACGAAGAAGGCGCCGTCGGGGCCGCTGGCGGCGGCGTCCAACCGGCCCCTGTCCTCGGCGGGCGCGCCGCCCGCCTCCAGCAGGCGGACGATGGCCGTGGCCTTCGGCAGGGGCTTGCCGCCCTCGAAGACCTGTCCCTGGAACAGCAGGACGGACTGCCAGCGGCGGGTGGCCGGGTCCCAGGCGGCGTACGGGCCGGGGTCGGGGTCGGTGTACACGCCCGGGGCTCGCAGGGCCTCCAGGAGCCGGGGCGCCCTGCCGCGCCCGGGGCCCGAGCGCCACTCGTTCAGGGCCGGATCGGGCGGAAACAGCCAGCCGGGATCGAGGTCGGCCAGCGCCCGGAGCTGGGCGAGCATCTCCCGCGGCGAGGTCCACTCCCCCTCCGCCACCTTCGCCACGGCGGGGTTCTGACGGAGCCGCGCGGCCGCGTCCGGTCCAGTGGCCCAACCGACGGAGGCCTGAACCCTCGCCGCGCGCTTGAGCAGCTCAGACTCCAGGAGCCGATTCGCGGTTTCCGCGACGGTGGCCGCGTCCCGCGCCACGACGGTCACGACGAACGTCCCGCCGGCGACCTCAACCGGATCCCGCAGAGCGAGTGCCTCCTCGGCATCCCCCAGCTCCGAGCCCAGAGCATGGGCCGCGGCGGCCAGGAAGTCCCGCGCCTCATTCCGATCCAGCGCCGCCGTCAGTCTGCCGGCGTCCGCCATCCACGCCACCAGAGCCGGTTCATCCACCTCGATGCGCAGGCGCACCGGCACCCTCGCCGGCCACACCGTCCCCGGCGCCCAGGTCTGCGCCCACGCGCCGACCGCCAGGAGCAACGACCCGATGCCGATCAGGGCCCGCCTCGTCCGCGACCACAGGCGCCCTTCCCGAGTGCGTGTCATGGGGGATCCTCCCGTGTCTGAGGGTGTCAAGCGAGCGTTGCGCCCTCGGGGGCGAGGAGACCTCCCCGTGGCGCTGACCCGCGGGGTCGCCGGGGCCCTGCGGGCCGGGCGATAGAGGCGGAGGGGGAGCCGGGAGGGAAAGAGCGCTTCAAGCGTACAGCATCAGGCGGCAGGAGGGCAGGACGCAGTGAAGTGTCTGGTGACGGGAGCAGCCGGGTTCATCGGGTCGCATCTGGCGGTGCGGCTGGCGGAGCGGGGGGATGAAGTCGTGGGGATCGACAACTTCCTGGATGCGTATCCGCGGCCGGTGAAGGATGATCGGGCGGCGTGGATCCAGGCGCATGCGCGGGTCCGCTTCATCGAGGGCGATCTGATGGACGCGGACCTCCGCGAGCTGCTGGAGGGGGTCGAGGTGGTCTTCCATCAGGCGGCACAGGCGGGTGTGCGGGCAAGCTGGGGGCAGAGCTTCGAGGTCTACACGCGGAACAACATCCTGGCGACGCAGCGGCTGTTGGAGGCGTGTCGGGAGCGGCCGGTTCGGCGCTTTGTCTATGCGTCCTCGTCGTCGGTATACGGCGACAACGCGCCGCTGCCGACTCCCGAGACCGCCGCC
>VGFB01001117.1 GCA_016869015.1 Armatimonadota bacterium | reverse complement strand
GTCGTTGACAAAGCTCGTCGGCGTGATGCGCGCCCGCGTCGAATACGACCGCAACGCGCTCATCTCCTTCGCGGTGAGCGGTCGGTCGATCGCCTGGAACTCGTAGTACTGGTATTCGCTCATGAGTTCGCCCCTCCCCGACGCCAGCTCGCGTGCCGGTCTGGCGCATCAGCCAGAGCTTTGCGCTGTTCTGGCGTCGCGGCCTTGCGGGCGATAGCGAGCATCTTGTCGCGGCCGTAGTTGTAGTGGTGCTCGAGGAGACCGGTGACCCGTTCGGCATACTTCCCGGGGGCAGCGGTGGCTGAGAGGACCCTGAACCAGGGCGGCAAGACCCGCCCCCAGTCGACACCGACCTGCCACGACCCGCCCTCGTTAGTCCTTCCTACTCTTCTGGGCGTGCCCCGCAGGTTGGGCGGCTTCGCCGCCCCTGTCGCGGGTCGCGTGCTGCGGGGGTTCCGTCCTCGCGCTCGACGGAGTACCGTCGAGGCACTCGGACCGCTTCGGGGCTTCGCCCCTTGGGCGGGCCACCGCACCGCCCCTCGCGCCCCTCCGCCCCTTGGTCGGGCCGCGGCACCGACCGCTCACGCGCTGGCGCACCCCGGCTGCGGCGGCCACCGTCCCCAGCTTCCCCCATCCCCGGCGGCGAGCGGCATCCGACGCCGCGCCTGCACCCTCAAGCGCGACGGCCTCCGTGGGCGTTTTCCTTCTCTGTGCAGGTCGAAGTCGCGGCACCTTCCTCAGCGCGGGCGGTCTACGCCCAGCGCAGCACCAACACGCTCCAACGCGTCTTCCGCGACCACTTCAACCGTTTCGCGGGGGAGTACGACCAGCGCTACGCCAAGGAGCTGGGCAACTCCCGCATCGAGCGGATCTCCCAGGTTGCCTCCCGCTTCATCGCCTGCGGCGACTACCGCCAAGGCGTGGCCAGGATCCGATGCTCGAATCCAGACTGCCATTTCGAGTACTTTCGCCCCTTCTCCTGCCGCGGATTTCACCTGTGCCCTTCTTGCAGCCAGAAGCGAGCCCTCCTGTTCGCTGAGTACCTCGACGAGCAGTTGCTCCTGGCCCTGCCTCACCGTCAGTTTGTGTTCACCCTGCCCAAGGCACTCCGGGTGTTCCTCCGCTACGACCAGCGCCTCTTCGGCCAGATCTCCCGCCTGATCTTCTCTTTGGTCACAGAGTTCTACTCCACCGCCAGCGGCAGGCCGATCACCGGCGCCGCAGTGGTGGCCTTCCAACCCTTCGGCGACGCGCTCCGCTGGAACCCACACTACCACGCCCTCATCCTGGAAGGCGGCTTCGACCCCGAGGGCCGCTTCATCCGCGTTCCCATCCACGACACTGCGCGGCTCACCCAACTGCTGCGCCAGCGTACCATCGGCCTGTTTCTGGAGTTGGGCCTCATCACCGAGCAGTTCGCCGAGACGCTGCTGCGCTGGAAGCACTCCGGATTCTCGGTGGATTACTCGGTGCTACTCGAAGGCGGCGACCACCGCGCCCGACAGGCACTCGCCCAGTACGCGGCCCGTGCTCCACTGTCGCTGCAGAAGCTCACCTATGACGACGCCGGCGCCAAGGTCCTTTACCACACGGCCTACAACCCCTACCTCAAGCAGAACACAACGCTGTGGGACGCGGTGGACTTCATCGCCGCCCTCACCCAGTTCATCCCCCCGTGGGGCGTCCGGTACGTTCATTACTTCGGCCTGTATGCATCGCGATGCAAGGCACGATGGGATCAGTGGCCGCATGTGGCTGCGGTGGCGCCCAACGGGTGGAAGGAGTCACATGGGGAGCAGGCCAGCGCCGAAGCCGTGCCCAACCAGACGCAGACGGTGCCTCAACGCGCCTGCCGTTCAGCGTGGGCGAAGCTGATCATCAAGGTGTACGAGGTGGACCCCCTGGTCTGTTGCCGCTGCGGAAGTGCGATGACTGTGATCGCGGTCATCACCGATCCTCCTGAGGTACGCAAGATCCTCCGCCACCTCGTCAAGATCGGCAGAGCACCTCCCGGGCTCGATCCCAGCTTGCTCAATTGATCTCCTATCCCGTCGCTGCCTCTGAACCGACCGGGGCACGATTGTCTCCCCGAGCCAGCGGAACGCATCCGTGGGATGGCGGCAAGGGCCGCGCTGCGCCCGTGTTGGCCCAGGGCAGGGGCGGGCAGGTCCCCCCGGGACGGCCGCTGCTGCTGCGGCAAGCCGTTAGGCCGTTCGGCGCATGATCCAAGCCGCACAACCTGCCCGCGAAGCGGTTATCACCGCGTCGCGCCGGACGACCCAAAGGATTGATGGTGCTATCATTGATCCAAGC
>VGFB01001116.1 GCA_016869015.1 Armatimonadota bacterium | reverse complement strand
ACTGGTAGCCGTTGTAGGCGTCGAAGCAGAAGATCTCCTTGACGCCCTGGAAGTAGACTCGCCCGTCGATCGATAGCGGCGCCGCCGTGCCCACGTGCCGGTTCACCGCGTCCTCGGCGCCCGGCTCCCCGTACCACAGCACGCCCAACGGCGCCTTCACGACCGTGTCCTCCGAGGAGACCGTGTTGCCGGGATCGCCGTACTGGTGCGTCCAGCGGCCTGCGCCGGGCAGGACACCGCGCACCGCCGTGCCCCACACGCCGTCGGCCGCTACGACCCGACCGCTCTCCGGATCGATCTCCCGCACCCACGCGTCGAGGGCGGCGCGGTCCAGGGCCTTTACGTGACCCCGAGCCGCTGCGGGCTGGCCGAGGCAGACGACGCCGCCGGCCGGCTTCAGCACCCGCAGGGCCTCCTTCGCTGAGGGCAGCGGCCCGCCCAGCAGTGCGTCTTCGGACACGACCAGGTTCGCGAAGTAGTCGGCGTACGGCAGGTCCGCGAGATCGCCCTCGTCGATGCACACGCGCGTCCCGTAGACCCCCTCCGCGTCCAGCGTCTTGCGCGCCGCGGCCACCTTCGCCGGGTCCGGATCGACGCCGTAGACCATCAGATCGCTGTTCCGCGCCAGGGCCAGCGCCAGCCGGCCCGTGCCGCACCCCATCACGAGCGCGAACCCTTTGTCGACTCCCGTCGTCTCCACGATCGCCTCGGCCGCTGCGTTGTAGACCGGAGCCATGTCGTCGGCCGAGTACCCGCTCGCCGGCGCCGAGGCGGTCGGGGGAGGCGCCGCCCCCGGGGCGAAGCAGTGGATGGTCCCGGCGTCGGTGCTCGCGAACAGCCGGCCGTCGGAGACGGCCAGGCCGTAGGCGCAGCCCGTCACGACCCCGCGCCATGTCGCCTGCCCGGTCTTCGCGTCCACCGCGATGACCTTCCCCTCGCCCCCGGCCAGCAGCGTGTCCCCGGCGAGGATCATGCTCTCCAGATCGGGCTCCGGCGTCTTCCACTGGTTGCAGCCCGCGATGGCGTCGCTAGTCGCCTTGGCCTCCTCGTCGAGCTTCTTGAGTTGCTCCGCGAGGTCCGCCGGCTTGGCCGTCTGCAGCGAACTGCGGCGGTCCGCGAGGTCCCGCAGCTTCTTGTTGAGCTCCGGGTACGTCCGCCGATCCAGCGCCGAGAGCCCGTCCCTGTCGAGCATGTAGGACGTCTCCGGCGTGACGATCAGCCGCTTGCCTGGGTAGATGGCGAAGCCCAGATTGCCGCTCTTCTGCTCGTAATCGGCGATGGCGCCCGCTCCGGAGTAAAGCCGATCGTCGACCAGCAGGGCGTACGTGCCGCCTAGCGCGCCGATCGCCGAAAAGCGGCTGTAAGAGCGCTGGTAGAGGAACTTGCCGGTGGCTCTGTCAAAGGCCGCGGGAAAGCTGCGGCCCGACGGCACGAAGAGCGTGGTCCCCGACGCCAGCAGGTAGCCCTGCGGCGAGAAGCCGTTCTGCCCGGCACTGCCGTCGCTGAGGGTGTCGTTGATCCACGCCTGCGAGCCATCCGCGGCGCGCAGGCCGTACAGGTAGACGCGCTCGGCGGGGAAGACCCCGGCGGTACAGAAGACCATGTCCCCGTCTACCAGCACGCCGGTGCGGGGCGGATGGAGCGAGGTCATCTTGTGCCGGGCGAGCACGCGCTGCCGCGTGGGCGCCGCGGCGAAGGCCCAGATCAGCTTCCCGTCGGCGCCGTCGAGACAGTAGATCAGCCCATCGTCGGAGGCCACATGCACCCGGCCGTCCTGCACTGCCGGGGACAATCGGATCGGGCCTTCGGTGAAGAAGCTCCATCGCTCGCGTCCGGTTGCCGCGTCCAGGCAGTAGACCTTGTTGTCGCACGAGGTCCCGAAGTACACGGCGCCGTCGGCGACGGCCACATGGTAGGCATCGTCGAAGCGCGCCCGGGGCGTCTCCAGCTGCCCCTCCACTGCCACGTCCTGCGGGTCCGGCCAGGCTGTGACCACCGGGCCCCGCGCCGTGTAGACCCACTGCTCATTGAGCGGCAGCGTTACCGCATCGGCCGTCACGCCGCTCCGCCCATTGTCGTGGGCATAGGTCGACCACGGATCGGCCGGCGAGACGACAGCCAGCCAGGTCAGGCAGACGCCGACGAGGGAAGTCGTGAGGCGTGTGCGCATCGATCAGTTCCCTCCGAGCTGAGAAGGCGAGGTTGGCTGCGGTGAGGGCCGGACGCGCGATGGTTCGGGAAGAAGCGCCGGATCCCCTCCCGAAGGCTCCCGGCCAAGCCCCGGCGAAGGGTGCGGCCGAGACGGCCGTAGCGCT
>VGFB01001115.1 GCA_016869015.1 Armatimonadota bacterium | reverse complement strand
GCGGAGGATCCAAAGAGGTTTCAGGCGCTGAAGAGGACCCTTCGATCCTTGATTCCGAGCGTGCAGGACTTGTCAGTCGACTTGGACACACGACGTGGGACTCTTGACATCCTCATCCGGCAGGACGGGATCGATTACTCATCCCGCATCGCTTCCGAAGGCACACTCCGTGTCCTGGCGCTGTGCGCCATCTCAGTTAACCCCTGGGGCGGAACACTCATCGCCTTCGAGGAGCCTGAGAACGGCGTTCACCCCCGGAGGATTGAGTTGATCGCCCAGCTGCTCATGTCTTTGGTCGAGGAGTCCGACAGACAGGTCGTCGTAACCACGCACTCGCCCCTCTTCTGCGATGCGGTCCTGCGGAATGCGCGGCTTCGACCTGAGGACGTTGGACTATTCAACGTTCAGCGAGACGGGCGGGCTACGGTCGTACGCGCCTTTAACGTCGCCGGCCCACTCTTTACAGATTCGCAGCTCGCCGCAGCACTGACTTCAGGTACCGAGGACGGGCTGTTCGAGAATCTGCTGCTCCGGGGACTGCTCGATGACTAGACGCTACTCAGTCGATCTGTTCGTCGAAGACCGAGCACATGAGGAGCTTCTAGTACCGCTGCTAATGCGAATCGCGGCGGAGCATGGAGTCAGCATCTCGTGCCGCGTCAGGACCGGGCGAGGGGGGCACGGCAGAGTCCTTCACGAACTCCGGGAATATCAGAACACCGTCGAGCGACACCCGGCTTACTTCAGCCGTCCGGACCTTCTCGTCGTGGGGATCGACGGGAATTGCACGGCGTTCTCTCGGGCACGAACTGCGGCGCGCGAGATGATTCGTCCCGCGTTTGTGGACCGTCTGGTAGTGGCATGCCCGGATCCGCATGTCGAGCGTTGGTACTTGGCTGACCCCGACACAGTGAAGAAGGTGGTAGGACATCGCCCGTCACTTCCAAGGAGGAAGTGCGGCCGGGATGTGTACAAGCGTCTCTTGGCAGAGGCAGTCCGGCGCGGGGGGTACCTCCCGACTCTGGGCGGCATCGAGTTCGCGAGGGAACTGGCGGAGGCAATGGACTTCTACAGAGCCGGCCGGACCGACCGGTCGTTCAAGGCCTTCCTCGACGAGCTCCGTAGAGCCATGACCATGCTTCGAGACATCAGTCGATAACGGGAGCTCGTGCCATGGACCCTTGGTACAAGGTCGTAACCCCCCGCAAAGAGGTCCGCGAGGGTCGCTCCTTCAATCCCGACGAGTTCGCGATCCACCTCGAGCAGGTGGTGGACGGACGCGCTCCTGCGGACTATCGGGAGCCAGACCAGTTCTTCTCACGGACGTACTTCACCCGGGCGCTCACTGAGCACACCGGCATGGTGCTGCGACGGCTGGCGGGCGGAACCGAGAATACGCCTCCGGTCGTGACGCTCGTCACGCAGTTCGGGGGTGGTAAGACCCACACGCTAGCAACGCTCCTTCATCTCGTGCGCTCCGGGGCCAGTGCGGCGTCGTTCCGCGGAGTGAGCGATCTCCTCAGCCACGCGGGACTCGCCACGACCCCCCAAGCAACGGTTGCCGTGTTCGTCGGGAACGCGTGGGACCCGCAGCCAGGCCGGGAGTCGCCCTGGATCGACCTCGCGCGGCAGCTCGCGGGAGACGAGGGGGTTCGGCTCCTGGGACCCAGCGCGCTGGAGTCCCCTCCGGGAACGGAGGCGCTGGGTCGCGTCTTCGAGGCCGCGGGCGGCGCAGTGCTCGTCCTCTGCGATGAAGTGCTCAACTTCGTGAACCGTCACCGGAAGTTCGCCGAACCCTTCCACGCGTTCATCCAGAACTTGACCGTGGCCATGACGGCGACCACGAAGGGCGCCGCCGTGATCAGCCTCCCGCGGAGTCAGGTGGAGATGACTGCGTGGGATGAGCAATGGCAGCAAAGGATCACGAAGGTGGTTTCCAGGGTTGCGAAGCACCTCGTCTCCAACGACGAGAGCGAAATCAGCGAGGTCGTGCGCAGGCGGCTGTTCGAGGATTTGGGCACTGAGAAGAGGCGCGCGAACGTCGCGCGCGCGTATGCGCAGTGGGCCTTCGAGCGTCGGGCGCAGCTTCCGTCGGAATGGATGACCGTGGACAGCGCCACGACCCAGAAGAAGTCCACCGAGTTCCTCCAGGCGCGATTCGAGGCCTGCTATCCGTTCCACCCGGCCACGCTGTCGGTATTCCAGAGGAAGTGGCAGGCCCTCTCCCAATACCAGCAGACGCGGGGAACCTTGGCGATGCTGGCCCAGTGGATCTCGGTGGCCTACCGGGAGAGCTACGCCCGCGCGCGAACCGAG
>VGFB01001114.1 GCA_016869015.1 Armatimonadota bacterium | reverse complement strand
AAGGCGGATGGACTCGGCGTGCGGGAGGAGACGACATGACCGTCATTGACCTGACCGAACGCACCGCGCGTCTCATCGAGCGGATCGAGACGGTGATCGTCGGGAAGCACCAGACCGTGCGCCTGACGGTGGCCGGGCTGCTGTGCGGGGGGCACATCCTGATCGAGGACATCCCCGGCGTCGGCAAGACGATGCTGGCGCGGGCGCTGGCGAAGGCGCTCGAGTGTGAGTTCCGCCGGATCCAGTTCACGCCGGACCTGCTGCCCGCCGACGTCCTGGGGGTGTCGATCTACAACCAGGCCACCGGGCAGTTCGAGTTCCGCGAGGGCCCCATCTTCGCCAACGTGGTGCTGGCCGACGAGATCAACCGGGCCACGCCCAAGTCCCAGTCCGCGCTGCTGGAGGCGATGGAGGAGTTCCAGGTGACGGTGGACGGTCGCACGCGGGAGCTGCCGCGCCCGTTCTTCGTGATCGCCACCGAGAACCCCATCGAGTACGAGGGCACCTACTCGCTGCCGGAGGCACAGCTGGACCGGTTCCTCATGCGGGTCTCGCTGGGCTACCCGAGCCCCGCCGACGAGGTGGACATCCTCAGTCGGCAGGTGAAGGAGCACCCGATCCACCGGGTGACGCCGGTGCTGTCGCAGCAGGAGGTCGCGGAGCTGCAGGACGCGGTGCGCGACGTTGCGATCGACGATTCGTTGAAGGAGTACGCCGTGCAGCTGGTTGACCGGACCCGCTCCCACGCCGCCGTGCAGCTGGGGGCCAGCCCGCGCGGCTCGTTGGCGCTCATGCGCTGCGGACAGGCGGTGGCGGCCATTGCCGGTCGCACATACGTGATCCCGGAGGACATCCAGAGCGTGGCCCACGCAGTGCTGGGGCACCGGGTGATCGTGAAGCCCGAGCAGCGCATTCGGGGCGTCGGCCCCGAGCAGGTCGTCGGCGAGATCCTGCGGGCCGTCGACGTGCCGATCCTGGTGGAGCCGGTGTGAAGTGAGTATTGAGCATTGAGCACTGGGTGGGTGGCAGTCAGCGATGGAAGCTCCGGGCCAACTGAGGATCGGCAAGCGCTCGGCGCTCCTGTTCGGGGCGTTCTGCATCCTGGTGCTCGCGATCACGCTCCACGTCGAGTACCTCTATTACATGTCCCTCGCGCTGGCGGTCACGCCGCTACTGGCCTACGCGATCGGCTGGCAGACCCTTCGCGCCATCGAGGTCCGACGCGACTCGCTGGCCGTTACCCAGACGGGGGAGCGCGTCCCCATGCGCCTCTCCGTCACGAACAGCGGGGGCGCCCGACGGGGCCTCATCGTGGTGCGCGACCACCTTCCCTCGGGGCTGCAGGCGGAGGGCTTGGCGGAGCGGCGGATCATGGACCTGGCCCCCGGCGAGACCGTGACGGTCGACTATCCCCTCGTTGCGCGCCGACGCGGGGTGTACTACCTTGGGTACGTCGAGCTGCTGTGCACCGATCCGCTGGGTCTGTTCAACTACCGCCAGGAACGGGAGACCCAGAGCCTGCTGCTGGTCCATCCGCGCCCTGTCTCGCTCCCTCGGGTGCGCCCCCCGGCGGCGGGGATGCAGACCCTCAGCCGCCTCCGCACGCGCAAGCGGGGCGAGGGCACCGACTTCGCGGGGGTCCGCGAGTACACGCCTGGGGACGACCTGCGGCGCATCCACTGGAAGGCCACCGCCCGCCGCGGCAAACTGACGGTTGTGGAGTACGAGTCCGGCGAGGCGAACAACGTCGCGGTCGCCCTCGACCTCTCCCCTACACACCACGCCGGGGAGGGTGACGACCATACGCTGGAGCAGGGGGTCATCCTCGCGGCGTCGATCGCAGCCCAATGCCTTCGGCGCGGCGCGGAGTTCTCGCTGATCGCCGAGGGGCGGGACAGCTACTCCCACCGGGCGCTCCTCTCGGACCGTGCGGAGCCGCTGGTGCTGGATGCGCTGGCGCGGGTGCGAGCGAACGCCCCCCAGCCCTTCGCCGAGACGCTCGTGGGCTTCGAGCCCTGGCTGCCCCCGGGAGCGGGGGTCGTCGTCATCAGCCCGCTGGTCGGGGGGGAGGCGGTGGCGGCGGCGCGACGGCTGGTGGCCCTCGGTCACGGCGTGCTGTGGGTCAGCCTCGTCGCGCCCACGTTCGCGACAGCGGGACCGGCCGACGAGGCCGCCTACCAGGAGCTGGCGCGGGGCCTGCTGGGGTCCCGGTGTGCCGTGCGGCAGCTCCGGCGGGGAGACAGCCTGGCCGTGCGGATGGGGGTGAGCATCGGTGCGCGGTGATCCCCAGGCCGTCCGAGTGCTCCTCCCCTTCTACG
>VGFB01001113.1 GCA_016869015.1 Armatimonadota bacterium | reverse complement strand
GCCGCCTCCTCGACGAAGGCGGCATGACCGAGGCCCAGGTGCACGACCTTCAGGACCAGGTGAAGCGCGAGGTTGATGACGCCGAGGAGTACGCGAAGGCCAGTGCCCGGCCCGATCCGGCGTGCCTGGGCGCGCTGACAGACTGAGGTCGTGCTTCGTGCCTGCTTCGTGGTCTTCGTGTTTCGGCCGGTCCAGGAGGGGCCTGACCCATGCGAGAGCTCAGCTACGCCGCCGCCGTGAGCGAAGGTCTCCGCGAGGAGATGGAGCGTGACGAGCGCGTCTTCCTGATCGGCGAAGACATCGGCTCGGTCCGCGAGGCCGACGACCTCTTCGCCGAGTTCCGCCGGCGCCGCGTCTGGCAGACGCCGATCAGCGAATCGGGCTTCACGGGCCTCGCGGTCGGCGCGGCGGCGGCGGGTCTGCGGCCGGTGGTCGAGATCATGTACTGCGACTTCGTCACGGTGGCGATGGACCAGATCTGCAACCAGGCGGCGAAGCTGCGCCTGATGTCCGGCGGCACGGTGCAGGTCCCGCTGGTCATCCGCACGCCTGCGGGCTGCGGGACGCGCGAGGGCGGCCACCACAGCCAGAGCCTCGAGGCCTGGTTCGTGCACACGCCCGGCCTCAAGGTCGTGATGCCCTCCTCGCCGGCCGACGCGAAGGGCCTGATGAAGGCGGCCATCCGCGACGACGGCCCGGTCGTCTTCATCCAGCACCGGCTGCTCCATCCGCTGACCGGCCCGGTGCCCGAGGGCGAGCACCTCGTGCCCCTGGGGAGGGCCGACGTGAAGCGCGAGGGCACAGACCTTACCGTGGTCGCGGTGTCCTACGCGGTCGTGAAGGCCCTGCAGGCGGCGGAAGCGCTGACAGGTGAGATCAGCCTCGAGGTCGTGGACCCGCGCTCCCTGGTCCCGCTGGACCTGAACACGATCCTGGCCTCGGTGGCGAAGACCGGGCGGTTGCTGGTCGTCCACGAGGCCCCGGAGCGCGGCGGGATCGGCAGCGAGATCGTGCGCCGCGTGGCCGAGGCGGGCTTCGACCTGCTGAAGGCGCCGCCGCGAGTCCTGGGCAGCCGCAACATCCCGATGCCCTACAGCCCGACGCTCGAGGACGCCTGCATCCCGCAGCCCGGCGACATCGTCCGCGCCGCAAGGGAGATGCTCTCGTGATGAAGGCCCCCATCGGCTGTGCGGTCATCGGCTACGGCCCGCTGCACAACTTCGGCTGGGCGCACTCGGCGTGGATCGAGGCGACGCCGGAGCTGAGCCTCCTCGCGGTGTGCGACCTGGACCCCGCGCGGACGGCGGCGGCGAAGGAGGCGTTCCCGCACATCCGCACCTACAACGATGTCGCGGAGGTGTGGGCGGATGGGGAGGTCGAGCTGGTCTCCATCGTCACTCCGCACTTCACGCACTGCCCGCTGGCGGTGCAGGCCTTCGCGGCGGGCAAGCACGTGGTCGTCGAGAAGGCGATGTGCCTCAGCGTGGCGGAGGCGACGCAGATGATCGAGGCGGGGAAGCGCGCCAGGCGGACGCTGGCGGTGCACCACAACCGCCGGCACGACGGCAACTTCCGGCGGATTCGGGAGATCGTCGGGAGCGGCGCGATCGGCGAGGTATTCGAGATCGAGCTGTACGCCGGCGGCTACGGGCCCTTCCGGCACGGCTGGTACTCCGAGAAGGCGAAGTCGGGCGGCGCGTTCTACTTCTGGGGCCCGCACGCGGTGGACTGGGTGCTGGCCCTGATCCCCGAGCGCATTGTCGGCGTCAACGGGTACTTCCACAACCGCGTGTGGCACGAGATCACCAACGAGGACCAGGTGCGCGCGACGATTCGCTTCGCGAACGGCTGCGCGGCGGATGTCACGTGGTCGCACATCGCCGCGATCGGCAAGCCGCTCTGGCGGATCCTCGGGACGAAGGGCGGCATCCTGGACACCGGGGCCAACGCGATTCCCGGCTATGAGAAGGGCATCCGTGGACCCGTTGGCGGGAGCCTCACGCTGGTGACCTACGAGGGAGGCGAGCGGAAAGAAGAGCAGGTCCCCTACCTGGAGAGCGACTGGGACACGTACTGGCAGGGCGTCGCCGACCACCTCCTGCGCGGCGGGCCGGTGCCCGTCTCGGGCGAGGCCGGGCGGAGGACCATTGGCGTGTTCGAGGCCGCCGAGAGGTCGTCGCAGACTGGGCAGACGGAGCAAGTGCCGTACGAGTGAACCAGCCACAGGAGGCGATCGGATGGACAAGCTGCGGATTGGAGGCATCGGGGTGTGCGGTCGGGGAGGCTTGGCGAACCACTGGCGTGACAGCGAGCGGGCCCAGGT
>VGFB01001112.1 GCA_016869015.1 Armatimonadota bacterium | reverse complement strand
GCGATTGTTGCCCGCGTCGAGGCCGTTCGCCGTGACCATTCGCACCGGGAAGCGCGTATCCCTCCGCGTCTCCGCCGGAGGAGGTCGCCCGCGAGCGATCAGGGAAGCTCGCTCGCACCATCCGCTTCGAGGGGGGCTCCTGTGGAAGGGCACTACATCCGCTTCAACCGGTTGTTCAGCCAGGGCCGGAACGTCGTGATCGTGGCCGTCGATCACGGGGAGTTCTTCGGGCCGACGCCCGGCATCGTCAACCTCCCCGAGGCCATCGAGAGGGTCGGCCAGGCCGACGGGATTCTGCTGTCACCGGGGATGCTGCGCCACTGCGGCCATGCGTTCGACTACCGCGGCGCGCCGATGGCGATCGTGCGCCTGAACTGGAGCACGGTCTACTGCGACCAGTGGAGCTACCGCCAGGCGCACTCCGCGCGGGTGATCTCACCCTCGGAGGCGCTGGCGCTGGGGGCCGACATCGCTCTGGCCTCGCTGACCCTTCGCACGGGAGACGAGGCCCGCGATCGGGACAATGTTGCCCTCTTCACGCAACTCGCCGCCGAGAAGCGCCAGGCCGGCATCCCCCTCATCGGGGAGTTCTACCCGGTGGCGCCCGCCGACCTGCGCCGCGAGGAGCTCCACGCGCAAGTTCTGACCGCGTGCCGCATCCTGGCGGAGTTGGGCGCCGATGCGATCAAGACGTTCTACACCGGCGCGCGCTTCTCGGAAGTCACGGCGGCCTGTCCGGTGCCCATCTTCGCGCTGGGGGCGGAGAAGCTGCCCAAGGAGATGGACGCCCTGAAG
This sequence comes from Armatimonadota bacterium, assembly GCA_016869015.1. GTDB lineage: Bacteria > Armatimonadota > Zipacnadia > Zipacnadales > VGFC01 > VGFC01. The sequence continues at coordinate 1,530 of VGFB01001112.1, read as the reverse complement.
CTCGCCCACGACGCCGTGGCCGCCGGGGCCCGGGGCGTGGTCTTCGGGCGGAATGTGATCCAGGCCAACGACCCGGCCGCCTTCCTGGGCGCGCTGCGGCTGGTGGTCAAGGACGGCGCCTCCCCCGAGGAGGCGGCGAAGGACCACGATCTCGATAAGTGACCAACTCCGGAGAGCTCGCCATGCCCTACGATCCGCACTGGGCCAAGGTCGACGTCAACGCCGTGCCACATCTGCCTGTGCCGCCGCCGGGTCCCGAGTCGCGGGCCCTGCACGAGCGGGCGTCGAAGTACATGAAGGGCTACTCGTCGCAGGTGCGCCTGTTCCCGGTGGCCTTCGCGAGCGGTCACGGCGTGACGCTCACGGACGTGGACGGGAACGTGTACCTCGATTTCAGCTCGGGGATCTACGTCACCTCGCTGGGCCACTGCCACCCGAAGGTGACGGAGGCGGTGCAGAAGGCCGCGGGCGAGCTGATGAACTGCCATGACTTCACCACGCCGATCAAGACGCGGCTGCTGGAACTGCTGGCGGAGATCGCGCCAGGCGACCTGGGCGGCATCCAGCTCTACGACGCGGGTACGGCGGCGGTCGAGGCGGGGTTGCGCATCTGCCGCGCCGCGACGGGGAAGCTGGAGTTCATCTCCTTCCACAAGGACTTCCACGGGAAGACGATGGGCGCGGTCGGGCTCGCGCGGCTCGACTCCTCCCAGGGCCTGCGCGCACCGGGGTTCTTCCTTGCGCCGCGGGCCTTCTGCTACCGCTGCGCCTTCAGGATGACCCACCCCGGGTGCGACCTTCACTGTCTGCGATACCTCGACACGGTCATCAAGGAGGAGACCGCCGGGCGCGTCGCGGCCATCGTGCTGGAGCCGATCCAGGGCTGGGCGGGGAGCACCGTGCCCCCCGATGGCTACATGCAGGCGCTCCGGCGGTTCTGCACCGAGCGGGGCATCCTGCTGTTCGCCGATGAGGTGCTCACCTGCATGGCGCGGACGGGGAAGATGTTCTGCGTCGAGCACTGGGACGTCGTCCCCGATGTGATGACCCTCGGGAAGGGCCTCGGCAACGGCTTCCCGGTGACGGCGATGCTCGTCTCGGACCGGTTCAAGGACCAGGTCGAGAAGATCAGCGCCTCCACCAGCTACGGCGGCAACCCGATGGCCTGCGCGGCCGCGGTCGCCAGTCTCGAGGTCATCCTCGAGGAGGGCCTCGTCGAGCACTCGGCACACCTCGGCGAGATCCTCCTGAAGCGCATGGCGGAGATGATGGAGCGTCACCCGCTGATCGGCGACGTGCGAGGCAAGGGCTGCCTGCTCGGGATCGAACTGGTCCGCGACCGCGAGACGAAGGAGCCCGCCGACGAGGAGGGCCACCTCGTCTACCAGAAGGCCTTCGCCAAGGGCCTCGCGTGGATCCCCGCCGGCAACGTGCTGCGCATGTCGCCCCCGATCATCATGGACGACGACGTGGCGCTGAAGGGCATGGACCTCATCGAGGAGGCGATCGGTGAGGTGGAAGCCGAGAGGG
>VGFB01001111.1 GCA_016869015.1 Armatimonadota bacterium | reverse complement strand
GTGAACCTGCCTTGCCGCGGGTGCTACGGACCGGCGGCCGGGGTGGTCGATCAGGGCGCCAAGCTCATCGCGGCTCTGGCGGCAGTCATCGACTCCTCCGACCCCGACGAGATCCAGCAGATCGTCGATACGATCGACGATCCACTCGGGTACGCCTATCGGTTCGGGATGTCCAGCTCCTCCTTGAGGCGGGTGAGAACCCATGGCTAGGGTGACCATCGATCCCATCACCAGGCTTGAAGGGCACGGGAAGATCGAGATCTTCCTCAACGACGACGGCAGCGTCGCCAACGCCTACCTGCAGGTGCCGGAGCTACGCGGCTTCGAGCGTTTCTGCGAGGGGAGGCCCGTCGAGGAGCTGCCGCGCATCACACCGCGCATCTGTGGGGTGTGCCCGGATGCTCACCACATGGCCTCGGCGAAGGCCTGTGATGCCGTGTACCATGTGGACATCCCGCCGGCGGCCAAGAAGCTCCGCGAGCTCTGGTACAACGCCTTCTACGCCGGCGACCACTGCACCCACTTCTACATCCTTGCCGGGCCGGACTTCGTCATGGGCCCCACCGCCGACCCTGCGGAGCGGAACATCCTGGGGGTCATCAACAAGGTGGGTCTGGAGATCGGCAAGCGAGTGATCCGCCAGCGCAAGGAGGCCCACGAAGTCATCGAGATGCTCGGCGGCAAGCCGACGCATCCTGTGGGGGCGATCCCGGGAGGGCTGTCGAAGGCGATCACCGAGGAGCAACGGCAGCGGCTGCTGGAGATCGGCCGGGGCTTCGTTGAGTTCGGGCAGTTCTCGCTCGCCCTGTTCGAGGACGTGGTGCTCAAGAACGAGCAGTACATGGATCTCGTGCTGAGCGACGCCTTCACGCACAAGACCTACTACCTGGGTCTGATGGACGCGAACAACTGCGTGAACTTCTACGATGGGCAGGTGCGCGTCGTCGACCCGGACGGGAAGGAGTTCGCCAACTTCGCGCCTCCGGAGTGATCGCGGAGCACGTCGAGCCATGGTCCTACCTCAAGTTCCCGTTCCTCAAGCAGGTCGGGTGGAAGGGTCTCGTCGATGGGCCGGATAGCGGCGTGTATCGCTCGGCGCCGCTGGCGCGGCTCAATGCGGCGGAGGGCATGGCGACTCCCCTGGCCCAAGCCGCCTACGACAAGATGTACTCCACCTTCGGCGCGAAGCCCGTGCACCAGACGATGGCCTTCCACTGGGCTCGCCTCGTTGAGATGCTCTACTCAGGCGAGCGCGTCGTGGAGCTCGCTCAGGACCCGGACATCACGAACCCCAAGGTCCACCAAGCGCCCACGGCGGCCCCCGACGAGGGCGTGGGGATCGTGGAAGCCCCGCGCGGACTGCTGATCCACCACTACAAGACGAACGCCAACGGGATCGTGGAGCGGGCGAACCTGATCGTCGGCACCACGAACAACAAGGCCGCGATCTGCATGTCCGTGAAGAAGGCTGCCGAGGGAGTCATCAAGCCGGGCCAGGAGGTCAACGAGGGGATCCTGAACATCGTCGAGATGGCCTTTCGGGCCTACGACCCGTGCTTCGGGTGCGCCACCCACGCGCTGCCCGGGCACATGCCGTTGGTCGTCACGATCCGCGATCCGCGAGGCCAAGTCCTCCAGGAGATCCGTCGCGATGGGTGAGCGCCGGGGCGGGACGCTCATCGTCGGCCTGGGCAGCCCGATCCTCCGTGATGACGCGATCGGCCTGCACGTGGCCCATGCCCTGGCCGATCACCTTCCGCCCGACGGCTTCGCGGTCGTTGAGGCCGGAGCTTCGGGGCTCCGCCTCCTGCTGCTCCTGGAGGGGTGGGACCGCGCCGTCATCATCGACGCCATGCGCGAGCCCACCGACCCGCAGCTCGGCCTGTGCCCCGGTCGCGTGAACCGCCTCGCCCTCGATCAGCTCGAGTCCACGCTGACCCTCAACACCTCCCACGAGGCCAGCCTGGCCGACACTCTGGCCCTCGGCCGCCTGATGGGCATGCCCTTGCCGGCGGACATCACCGTCTTCGGCATCGAGGTCGAGGACCCGTTCAGCTTCGGCGAGGAGATGAGCCCCGACCTTGCCGACCGGCTGGGGGCCATCGTTCGGGAGATCGCCGGCCATTGCCTCCGGCCGCTCGAGGTCGCCGGCGGCCTTGCGCCATAGCGAGGCCGACCCGCGGGCGACTCCCTCGCCGGAGCGGTTGACCCCGTCCCGAGGGGTTGGTATAATCGCCGGCGAGGCGAGGAAGCCCTCGCGCCGCAGCCCAGCGCAAGCAGACACGACGGCCACGCCGGAGGACCGGCTGGCCCTTTTTGTTGCCGGCGC
>VGFB01001110.1 GCA_016869015.1 Armatimonadota bacterium | reverse complement strand
GCTCGTCCCCTGCGCAGTCCCTGGCGCCTGTAGGAGCCTGCACCGACATGGCCAAGCCCTCTGAGCCCTACGAGACCTTCCTGTGGGTCGAGCTGATCGGGTTTGACAACACGGCGCCCGACTTCGGCGTCGCCGCCTACCTCGCCAACGCCGCGTTCACGCCGACGGCCGTCTCGCTCTTCGTCTTCAACCCGGACTTCGTCCACACCCACGACGGCCTCCTCGACGAGCGGTTGCTGCCCTTCGACTGCGGCTCGTACGGCGGGCACGCCGCGAGCTACGAGCGCGAACGGCAGGACTGGACCCGCGCCCAGCTGCATGCGCTGGTCCGCGAACTGCAGGGCCACGGGATTGCGGTGTACGTGTCCGTCATGGACATCTTCGCGAGCGACCCGTGGATCGGCGGGCACCCCGAGATCCTCAACCTCCTGCACACGGGTGAACGCAGCCGTTCGATCTGCCTGTTCAAGCACCTGGAAGGCGGGGGGCTCTACGAGGACTTCTACGCCGACCGCCTCGCCGCCGTGTTGCGCGATTACGGCTTCGACGGCTACCACCAGGCCGACGGCTACTGCCACCCGCGCTTCACGCTGGACAAGGCCGACTTCTCCGCCGACATGGCCGAGCAGTTCGCGGCCCACTCCGGCCTCGAACTGCCCCGGGGGATCGGCCCCGAGTGCGGGAATGCGCCGGAGGTGGTTCAGCAGCGGGCGGCGTGGCTCTGGCGTCACGCGCGGGCCGAGTGGATCCGCTTCCATGCGGATCGCATGGTGCAGTTCTGCACGAAGGTCATTCAGGCCGTTCACGCCGAGGGTCGCAAGGTCGTGCTGAACAACGCCCTGACGCGCGATCCCTTCCAGGCGCTCTACCGGCACGGCGTCGACTATCAACGGATCGCGGCGGCCGGCGCCGATGGGTTCATCATCGAGACGGTTGCGCCCGGGGTCATTCTGGGCGGGGAGAGCGGTCTGGAGGCCAATCCACACCACGACTTCCAGGCGATGCTCCTGCTGATCGCGGCCGCAGTGCCCGAGCATCCGCTCTGGTGCCTGAACAACGCGCATGACGTGAACGAGCAGTGGGATGTGCTCCTCCACGGTCCGACGCTGCTGGAGCGCGAGGTGTACTGCCAGACGAGCCTCTTCCACCGGGAAGGCGATGGCGCGCTGCGGCGGTGCGTGAGCGGCCCCCTGGTCTGCCTCGCCGACGGCCTTCGGCCACATGAGTGGGAGTGGGTGCGGCGTTGGTGGGGCCTGGGATGCGAGCCCGAGCCGACCGGGGCCCGCGCCGCCACGCTGCTCTGGTCGGACGCGGCCCTGGCGAACCAGCTCGACGACTACCTCGCGACTCGCCGGTTCAGCACCCACAAGCTCCTGTACGAGCTCATGGCCCGCGGTGCGCCGGTGAACTGCGTCGTCCGCATGGCCGACCTCCAGGCTGCGCGGGGGCCGCTCCTGGTGCTCAACCCCCACCTCTTCCCCCGCCCCGAGCTGGAGGCCGCGCTCGCGTACCGCCACGGGCCGGTGGTGCTCGTCGGCGGCCTGCCGGACTGGCTGCCCGAGCCCGCCGCGCGCTTCACCGACTGCCACGAGCCCGACGCTCTGGCCTGCGCCGTCTACAGCCGGGAACTGGGGGACATGGCAGGGCTCGCACCATCCCAGGTCGCGCAGGACCCCGAGGAGATCCCCTCCGACCTCTGGGGTCTGCCCGAACCGTCGCACTACTTCCGGGAGCTCTACTTCCGCAAGGTGTCCGAGGGCTTTCTGACGGCCTGCGCGCAACTCGTCGCCGAGGCGGCCGGCGCGGTCGGGATCAACCAGCGCGCAGATGTGATCAGTGTGCGGACACTGCAGCTCGGTCCGGATCGCCTGCGACTCCTGGTCGGCAACGACAGCCACTGCTACGCGATCACCGAGCTGGACGTCCATCGTCCCATCCGGCGGGTGCAGGTCGCAACCGTGTTCCCCGGCCAGACGCCGCCCACGACCGGCGCCCTCATCCACAACCTGCGCGTCCCCGGCAAGGGAATGGTGGTGCTTGACGTCGAATTGGGGGCTGACGGACTCTGAACTTCGGGCTCCCGTGGTCATGGACGTCGCCCTGATCGTCAACCCAGTCGCCGGACGGCGGCGCAGCCTCGCCGCGTTGGCCGAGGCCGAAGCCGTGCTTGCCGGCGGGGGCTGGCACGTCTCTCGCCGGGTGACGGACGGTCCCGACGACGCGCGACGCCTCGCGACGGAGGCGGCCCGCGAAGGCGCGGGTATCGTCTTCGCCTGCGGGGGCGACGGCACGCTGTCTCAGGTGGTCGAGGGCTTGTTGGGTACCGGTG
>VGFB01001109.1 GCA_016869015.1 Armatimonadota bacterium | reverse complement strand
GGCAACTGCCGGAATCACGGCTGACAGGGCGCTAGCGCATCCGGAGGAAGACACTCGCGCCGTGGTCGTTCTCCCCTCTCCCTTCAGGAGAGGGGCCGGGGGTGAGGCCTCCGCGCCGTCGCCGTTCCCTGGGACCGCAGGGCGTCTCGCCTGCTGGCCAGGCCCGTGGTGGCCCCGGTGGGGCCGCCGTTACCGAGCCGTTGGCCGTACTGAGCCTGCGGCTCGCCTGAGCCGCGCCGTCGCCGTGCCGTCGCTCACCAGCTCACCAGTCCTGACGCCGCCTGTCGCTAACGCAACTGGGAGGCCGCCCGTGGCCCGAGAGCCTATCCACTACACTGAGTACTTCGAGCCCGTCTGCAAGGTCCTGGGCGACTGGGGCCTGCTTGTGCTGTCCCTCGATGCGAGCGGCAAGCCGAATCCGATGACCATCGGGTGGGGGACGCTGGGGATCGTATGGAGCCGGCCGATGTGGGCGGTGCTGGTCCGCCCCTCGCGCTACACGTACGACTGCCTCGAGCAGACGGGCGACTTCACCGTCTGCGTGCCCCCGGCGGCGCTGGATGACGTCGCCATGTTCTGCGGGACGGTGTCCGGTCGCGACCACGACAAGCTGGCCGAGCAGGGCCTCACCGTCCTGCCCAGCGAGACGATCCGCTCGCCGGGCATCGCCGAGTGCCCGATCGTCTATGAATGCACCGTGGTGCAGAAGACGGATGTGGTCCCGGAGGCCTTCGACCCGCGGATCGTGCAGCAGTGCTATCCGCAGGGCGACTTCCATCGCGTCTACTTTGGCGAGATCCTGCGGACAACGGCCGATCGCGAGGCCGTCAAGACCTTGCTGGGCTGACAAGGAGAGAGCATCATGCCGAGAGCCGGCGGGGCCGCCAGGACGGGCGGCAAGGGCGGTCTTCTCATTGGCGTCATTGTGGTCGTCGTGCTGCTGGCCGGGTTGGGGGTGGGTGGTCACTTCTGGAGCCGCTCCTCGGCCATGTCGACGGCGCAGAAGTACATGGATGCGGCGATGGGCCTGTTCAAGACCGGCCAGCCCGACGCTGTCATCCTCAAGTCCGTCCTGGTCGCGGATCAGGCCGCGAAGGTGGACCAGGGCGAGGGGCCGTTGTTCGATGTCTCCCGCGGCGCGATGGCGCGGATGCTGACCATGATCACCGCGACCTACGCGATGGGCGAGGGGGAGATCGGGCTGACCGAGGCAACCGTGAACGCGACGCTGACGGGGCAGATCCTGGGCCGCCAGATCCCCGTCGCGGTCAAGATCGCCCTGGTGCGCGAGGGGCTGAGTTGGAAGGTCGATGAGAAGGAGTCCCAGTTCATGTGGCCGGGCGGCGGCGGAGCCCCTCAGTTGTAGGCCGACACGCTGGCGCTTCGGCCCTCGCAGGGATGCGCATGGGTCGACCGAACGTGCTGTTGTTCCTCACGGACGGGCATCGCACCGACGCCGTGGGCTGCTACGGCGCTCCCCTCGTGAGCACGCCCCATCTCGACGCGCTCGCGCGGGAGAGCGTCCGGTTCCGCCGCGCCTTCTGCTCCCACTCCGTCTGCATGCCGACCCGCGCGTCGATCTTCACGGGGCGCTATCCGCATGTCCACGGTGTCTGGGCCAATGGCGTCCCCCTGCCGCGCACGGAGACGACCCTCGCGCACGTCCTCGCGGAGAGCGGCTACGCCACCTGCGCCGCCGGCAAGGTCCACTTCGAGCCCCAGCAGCCCTATCCCCATCACCTCGCGCCGGTCATCGGGCCGGACCGCACGCCCTACTACGGCTTCCAGGAAGTTCATCTCACCGAGAACGCCCTCGGCAAGGAGTACCTGCGCTTCATCGACCGCGAGTTCCCGGAGCTCGCGCTCCACGTCGCCCGGCGAGAGACCTTGCCGCCGGAAGCTCATGACCTGCACTGGACCACAAGCCAGGCCATCGGCTTCATCGAGCGGCAGGTCGCGGCCGACACCCCCTTCTTCTGCGTGTGCTCCTTCCACGAGCTGATCCCGCCGTGCAGTCCGCCCGAGGGCTTCGCTGGTACGGTGGACCCGGCCGACGTGCCCGTACCGGAGCTGCGGGAAAGCGACCTGGACGGCAAGCCGCCCTTCTACCGCGCCTGCTACGAGGGCTACCTGGCGCGCGGGCGGCAGCCCGACGAGCCGACCCTTCGGCGCTACATCGCGAGCTACTACGAGCAAGCGGCCTTCCTGGATCAGCAGTTCGGGCGGCTGGCCGCGGCTCTCCGGAGCCTCGGCGTCTGGGACGACACGATCATCCTGTTCACCGCCGACCACGGCCTCTCTCTCAACGATCACTACCAGTGGCGCCACA
>VGFB01001108.1 GCA_016869015.1 Armatimonadota bacterium | reverse complement strand
ATGTGGGGGTAGCCCAACCCCCTCAGGCGCTCGATCAGGGGCTCGGGCAGCGGGAGACCCAGGTCGGCGAATCGCTCCGCGATCTCCTCGCAGGGCTCCGGGAGAGGCTTGAGGTTGTCCGACTCCTCATCCCGCAGGAAGGCCAGCGGGTCCGCCTCATCGTCCCGCGGTTCCTCCTCGTCGCGGCGCCGCAACTCCGTGAAGTGATGGGGGAGCACATACGGCTCTTGCCCGCCGCCCCGCAGGATCAGGTACCACCGGCAGGCGTCCTCCGTGGTGATCCGCAGCGCCGGCCCGGGTAGCGTCTCCAGCGCTGCGTCCAGCTCCCCGCCCCCGACGCCCCACACGCTCGCGGTGAACCAATGCCAGCCCCCCTCGCTGCTGATCGACACGTCTCCCCACCGCTCGCCGAACTGGCGGGCGAAGGCCGCGGTGAACTCGTCGAGGGTCACGTTGCGGGCCGCGGCGACGTGCAGGCGCGTGGCCATGCGAGGTCCTCCAAGGGAGTTCGGCAAGCGCCACCGTCGTCAGTGCTCGGGAACGGCGGGAGGCAGGTTCGCGGTCAGTTGCTCGATCAGCGCGACGGCCGCTTCCTGGTTGGGCGTCGCCAGCACGCCGCAGACCACCCGCCCGGTCCAGCACACGAGGCTCGGGCCGTAGAAGGGCTGATCGGTCATCCGGGCCCGACCACCCGCGACGCGGAGCCCTTCCCCCATCTGGCTGCGCTTGCGCAGGAAACTCAGCAGCCGGTAGTAGGCTTCGCGCGCCTCGGCCGCGTCCGGCTTCAGGGCGAGGAACAGCTTCGAGGGCTTCTCGCCGCCGAGGTCGTAGTCGGCCGTGAACCCCGCGCCGAGGAAGTCGTGAGCGAGAAGGTCAGACCCTTCGTAGCGCTCGGAGGCTGCGACGAGCCCGGTCTTCGGGAAGACCCCCAACAGCTTCGGGGCGCGGGTCTCGCCCCCGAGAGCGCGGGCCAACGCGGGGGCCAGGACCCCGAGAGCCGCGCGCGTGGCGTCGTCGTTCCGCGTGGTCGCGATCTTCACGTAGTACGTGCCGCGATAGAAGCGGCAGGCGCCGGGTAGGTAGTACCCCTCGGCGCCGAGCTTCAGGTACTCGAGGCCCGGGGCGCGCTCGGTGCTGTAGATGCCGAAGGCGTCCAAGTGGTTGGCGAATCCGAAGACCTCAACGAGCAGTTCGCTCTTGGGGTCGTCGCTCCGGCGCACGGCCTGAACGGCCAGGCCCTGGAAGCTGTATCGGAGGTAACCGGGGGCCGCGCCGTTGATCTGCTCGAACAGGTTATCGGCGCCGAACCGCAGCGTCTCGCCCAGCACCCAACCGTCCGGGACCATCGCCTCGGTCACCGGGCCCTCTTGCGCCGGCGCCCCCGCTGCGAGGGTCGCGATCGCTACCAGCCAACTGCCACGCGCTGCCCATCCCATCGGCCGCACCTGTTTTCCGAGGGTCCGCTCCCCGTCAACCCACCGCCCCCTGAATGACAAGACACCGGTACTCCTCGACGCCCTCGACGATGATCCGCAGCCGACGGTTGGCCTGCTCCCACTGCACGGGCGTCCCGTCCAGCGCTCGGACCTCGGAGACGAAGAGGACCTGTGGCACGGTGATCTCAATCGCCGATGAGGGCAACGCCGCTTCGAGCAGGCGGCCGTCCAAGGGCGGCCGCGCCACAAGGTGGACGGTCGCGCCCCCCGAGGTTCGGTGTGCGTGGACCGCGAATCCACGCGGCCCTTCAACGCGCACCCGCTCACCGCCCAGCCAGCGGACCAGCTCGCCGATCAGCCGCTCGGTTTCCGTGAACCGCGGTCCACGGTCCCCCAGGACCACCGATCCGATCTCCCCCGCGAAGTAGACCACCCGCCCGCCCCCGTGCATCTGCCATGTGATGCCGGGCGTCTCGGTCGCGTCCCGGGCGGGCAGGCGCAACGGTTCCGCCGCGCCGAGGACCACCGACGCCAGCTCCTGCGCCCCGGCGTTGCGCACCATCACGCAACGGCCGGCCGGGACCAGCTGTCGAGGCGCCTCCACCAGCGGCAACTCGGCCACCCGAAGGTAGTCCCCGAGCCGGGCCTCCCCGTCCGGGACATGATGCACACCGAGGAGGTCCGCCGCAGCGAAGTCCGGCAGCCTCGCGCCATCCGGGCCCATTAGCGTCGCCTCCCCGGCGAACACGACGCTGCCGCCACTCCGCACGTACTCCGCGAGGGTCGCGAGGTCGCGGGCCGGGAGATAAGGGGTGCCCGGCACGATGAGGACCCGGTAGTGGCTCAACCCTCTCGGGTTGATCTGGTCGTCCAGCAGAAGATCCCACAGAATCC
>VGFB01001107.1 GCA_016869015.1 Armatimonadota bacterium | reverse complement strand
ATGTCGACGCTGTCGATCACCGACTCCAGTTCCCCAACCCGAAGGCCGTTGGTCTCCAGGTAGGCCCGGAGCCCTAGCGCGCGAGCGCCCGCGGCCACCTCGCCCACGAAGCCCGCATGGAGCAAAGGCTCGCCGCCTGTCAGGGAGACGGAATGATGGGCGGCAAGCGCAGCGCCCAGACTCGCCAGCTGACGCAGGATCAGCTTGGCGTCCACCGGGTTGTCCAGCTCCGCCCAGGCCTCTCCGCCCGGCCTCTCCTCGATGCGGCATGGCCCCGTCGCCAGCCGGCTCGCCGGCGTGTCGCAGTACGTGCAGCGCAAGTCGCACCCGTACGTGCGCACGAACACCTGGCGGACACCGACGTAGGGCCCCTCGCCCTGGACCGAAGAGAAGACCTCGGCCACCGGGGCCCTCACGGGACGCTCCTGACCGTACACCGCGCCCGCCGCATCCCGGCGACCTCCTCCGCGTAGGCCACGCACAGCCCCTCGGCGAAACGCGCAGGATCGACCCCGAACTCGCGCAGCCCGCAGGCGGCCACCGGCGCCCCATCGGGATCGATGTTCACCCCCAGGTGGATGAGGGCCGAGACGGGCGAGACCGTCGCGATGGACACCGAGAGCTTCCGCTCGCCCACGAACAGGTCATCGCCGTCACGCCGCAGGTCCTCGATCTGCCGTCGCAGCGCTTCGCCCGCCAGGCAGACCAGCAGCCTCTGGCGCAGGATCGCGTGGTCGAGGTCGCCGCCGAAGTGCTCGGCGATGAAGTGGGTCATCCGCGCGGCGCGGATGCAGTCGCCGGCCGACGCATCTACCTGATCGACGAGGCGCTCCCCGGCGACCTCACACGGCCCTTCGAACCATGCGATGGCATCCCCCTCGACACCGAACGTGCGGAAGATCCAGAGCGACCGCAGTTGCTCGCCGGTGTACGCGAGGTCCCTGGACACGGCTAGCGTCTTCATGCAAGCTCCCTGCCGAGTGCGTCTCCGACCGGCGGCTCAGGGCTGCGCCGCGGCCAAGGCCCGCTGCAGACGCAGGCACGACTCGCACTTCCCGCACGGTTCGGGCCCCGCCCCGTAGCAGCTCCAGATCTTCGCCAGCGGCGCGCTCAGCCGCCGACCCAACGCGACGATCTCAGGCTTGGTGAGGTGCTGCGTCGGGCTGACGACGCGCACCGCATTCGCGGTAGAGTACCGCAGCGCCGCCGTCGCGGCCGCCGCGAACTCCGGCGTGTTATCGGGGAATGTCCGGCCCTCCTCGGCGTTGAAGCCGCAGACCACAGCCTCGCAGCTGAGGTTCTCGGCAAACGCCGCCGCCACGTTTATGAAGACCCCGTTACGGTTGGGGACCCAGACCGCGGTCGCCGACGCCCGCGTGAGGGACGGGTCGTCCAACTCGTCCGACGCCAGCTCCGGCAGCGCCGCGGTCCGCTTCACCAGCGCCGTGCCGGTCACTTCCGAGAGCCATGGGAGGTCGATGACCCGGTGTGGCACCCCCAACTCGCGACACGCCGCCGCGGCAGCGCCCACCTCGGCCGGCGCCGCCCGCTGACCGTAGTCGAAGGTCAGGGCGAGCTCCACCCGGCCCTCGCGGGCCGCGGCGGTGGTTGCCACGACTGAGTCCAGGCCGCCCGACAGCAGACTGACGTAGCGCACCTAGTCCTCCCAGTAGGCCGCCGCGGAGGTCGGCGTCTCCCACACCCGCACCAGGCGCAGTCGGACGTTCGCTCCCGCCAGCCGCCGGGCGAGCTCCCTGTAGAGGTACTCCGCAATGCGCTCGCTGGTTGCGTTCGCCTCGCTGAAGGCCGGCAACTCGTTCAGCATCCGGTGGTCCAGATCGTCCACGACCTCATTGCACAGCCGTTTGAGCTCCCCGAAGTCCATCGCCATGCCCAGGGAGTCAAGCGACCGGCGAGCGACGACCACCTCCACCTCGTAGTTGTGGCCGTGCAGACGCGAGCACTCGCCCTCGTACTCCCGCAGCGCGTGTGCCGCCGAGAAGTGCCGACGGACGGTCAACTCCCATGTTCCGTTGCCCATGTGTGCTCCTCGCCCCTCCGCGCGCGATTATAGCACACGCCCTCTTGCCCCCACAAGGACGGGAAAGGCGCGGCGGTTGCAGAGGGTCGTCGCATTTCGCGGGCGGCCCACCCGCTGGACAGGAAGACTCGCCGGCCAGGGAGAAAGCGCCGGAAGCTCACGGGGAAAGGGCGGAGGACCACATGGCAGAGAGGGTCACGCGACGTCGGGCCTTGGCTCACGCAGTGGCGGGCGCTGCCGGGGCGGCGCTGGGAACCTCCACGGCCTCCGGGCAGGCCACGGGGCCGTCC
>VGFB01001106.1 GCA_016869015.1 Armatimonadota bacterium | reverse complement strand
GTGATGGGCAAGCTGAAGGAAGCCCTGAAGGGCGATCGGGTGCGGTCGCGCGTGGTGCACCTGACGCCGCTGGGGCTGGTGGAGATGACGCGCAAGCGGACCGGCGATACGCTGAATGTGCAGCTGCAGTCGACGTGCCCAACCTGCGAGGGCCGGGGCCGCATCGCCTCGGTTGAGACGACGGCCATCAACATCGAGGAGCGCCTGAAGGAACTGGCCGCCAAGGGGAACGCCGCCGACCTGCGGGTGACCTCCAGCGCACCCGTCTGCCTGCAGCTGATCGGCGAGGCCGGGTCCGAGATCTCCGTCCTCGAGGAGGACCTCGGCTGCCGCATCCACGTGCGCGCCAGCGCGGCCATGCACCCCGAGCGGTTCGTGATCAACAGCGGCACGCCGGAGGGGCTGACGGCGGACGGCTTGCCGTTCGAGAACGGGGCGATCATCACGATCGAGCCGGCGGACACCCTCGACATCCCCTCCGACGGCCTGATGGCGATCCTCGGCGGGTGCGTCTGCCACGTGCCGGACGCGCCCCACAACATCGATCAGGCCCTCCAGGTCCGCTTGACCGAGGTCGGCCGCTCCTTCATCCGCGGAACCGTGGCGGCCCGCAAGTCCCGCCGCCGTCGTCGCCGCCGGAAGAGCTCGGCCCGGCCGGAGGCCGGCGCCGCCGAGAACTGAGCGGCCCCGCGGGCCGTGCCGGCTCCCCGGCCGCCGAAGGCCCCTCGCTGTGATTCTCGTCACAGTCCACCGATCTACGATAGAACCCTCCCGTCGCGGCAGGGGGGGGGCGATTGTGGCGAAGTAGGGGACGGAGGTGAGTGCCGATGCCCTCTCCTGACCTGACCACACCCGCCCCCCCTCTCCCGGATTCGGTGGTAGCAAGGCTGCGGAGCGCGCGAAGCGCCGTTCGGCAGGTGGGGTATCTTGCGGCCATCGTCGGTGGTCTCCTGCTGCTGTGCGGCGTTCCATTTGCAGCGATGATGGCTGACCCGCTCGTGGTCATCGTGGAGCTAGTGCTGTTTGGTGGCATGGCAGTGACCGGCGTGGGTCTCGCCAGGCTATCGCGGGCTGCGCTTCGCATTGGCCGAGTGTGGCTCCTGCTCGTCGGGCTCTCGTTCCTGTTCGTGTTTCTGAAGCAGCTGGTGGTGCTGACGAGCGGGAGCTGGTATGGGAAGCCGCCCGGGCTACTGCCCATGCTTCTGACTCTCGTCTTCGGCGGTATGCTCGTCACCATGTCGCTGCCGCTCTGGCCGGCCGCTGCCGACTTCGCCTGCTCGTGTCTGCGACAGCGGGCGGAGCCAGGTGACATCGCCGCCGCCCTCATGCGTGCGGCGGCGGACCCGAGCCGCGTCGGCATCCCGCCGTTCGCCCGTCTCACGCTCGCGAACGCACCTCCTGCGGTGCCCCCTGAGCTGCATCAGTGGATCGCGGCACGGCGCGCGGAGGGGTGCTCAGAGGAAGCGATCCGTCTGGCCCTGAGGGCCGCGGGATGGCCCGAAGACCCACTCCGCTAGGGCTTGTCGGGAGATGACCGTAGGCCGGGCAGTGCCTTGGGCTCGCCAGAACACCGAGGGGAGTTGAAGCGCCCATGAAGCGTTTCCTGCTATGCGTGGTGTTTCTGGTTGTTGTTGTTGCGGTTGGGGCCGTCATCTGGCGGTCGGCCCAGCGCGCCCGGGATGATCAGGCCTTTCGCCAGGCCAGCGCCGAAGAGATGAACTGCGGGGACGACCTTGAGCGCGCCCTCGCTGCCTACCGAGGCTATCTCGCCCGCTTCCCCGCGGGAATGCACGCTGAGGCCGCCCGGGCCAAGGTTGAACGCGACCTTCCCGCGCGAATCGAGGCCCGCGATGAGACCCGTGCGTGGGAGACGGCAGAGACCAAGGACAGCAAGGAAGGGTACAAGGCTTACCTCGCGGCGTACCCGTCGGGTCCACATGCGGCCGCAGCCCGTGAGGGCCTCGGTCGTCTGGCGCAGGCGGCCGCGCGCGAAGCGGCCCTGCAAGCGTCGGCAACGGCGCGGGTGAAGGCGGCCGCGGCGAGGGGGTTCGCCCGGGGACGCCCGGTGTACTTGTGGCTGGCTTCGAGCGGAGCGGCCAAGAAGGACGAGGACATCACCATCTGCTACATGGTGGACCCTTCAGCGAAGGCGAGGCCCTGCACGCTGGTTGCAGACAAGGTCGACGAGAAGGGCCGCCGCGAGGGCGCATTTCGGATAGGCGCTCCTAGCCCGGATCATTCACGAAGCCTCGGTCGTTGGCTGACCGGGGCGGTGTGTGAGCCCTGATCGGGCGGTGGTGGCGTCCGGGCCGGCGCGAACGATCCCACGGC
>VGFB01001105.1 GCA_016869015.1 Armatimonadota bacterium | reverse complement strand
GCCGCCGGCCCCGCAGATCTTCGCCGCGACCGCCCCGGCGGAACGCGCCACGGCCACCAGATCGGCCATCGGCTCGGTCAGCACACCGACGGCCAGGCGCGAGCGAGCCTCGTACTCCTCGTTCATCAGGTCCGCGAACCGCCGCATGTCCTGACTGCGCAGCGCCCGAGCCCCCTCTTGCGCGACGCGCTTCACCGTGCGCATGGCCTCGGTGACGGTCGGCTCGCCGCTCTCGTAGGCGGTGAGCATCCTCGTGTTCGTGTCACCGGACAGCCGCGATTGCCCCGAGTAGCACAGGACCAGATGCTTCTCGAGGTCCGCCACCAGCGCCGGGCTCACCTCGATCCGCTCCACAAACACCTGATCCCCGTGGAACTCCATGTAGTTGATCCCACCCACCGCCGCCGCGTACTGGTCCTGCTTCCCGCCGACGATGCCCATCTCGTTCTCGAGACCGCAGGCCATCTCGGCCAACTCATAGCGGCTGAGGCGGTCGCGGGCGTTCATGATGACCGCCCGGCGATGCTCCAGCAGCGCCAGGAGCGCGACGCCCACGGAGGCCGAGGAGCCCGTGCCCGAGCCCGGCGGGGCGTCCGTACGGACCTTGATCGCGACGCCGGCGTCAATCCCGAAGCGACGGATGGCGAGGGTGAGGAGCTGGAGGCTGCTCTTCTGCTCGATCTCGCGGATGTGGGTCGCTTCGATGTACTCCTGCAGGTCGTCCGCGTCTATGCCCAGCCCGTTCGGATGCTCGACGAGGGTGCAGTAGGCGTACCGCGCAACGGCGCCGCTGAGCACCGCGCCGACCTCGCGGTCGCGGAAGGTCTTCAGGTCCGTGGTGCCCCCGGCGAAGTCGATCCGCACGGGCGCCCGGCTGCGAAGTACCATTGTGTACCCTCCCGTGGTGTCGTCTCAGCTCCGCAACTCCGGCCGCTCACACCGTGGGGCCGATGCGATGGATCGCGAACTCGCGGTGACCGTTGCGCTCCGCGGCCGTCAGCTCGCCCGAGGCGACCCGCGCGATCTCCCCAAGCAGTCGGGCGCCGACTTCCTCGACCGCCTCGCCCCGGCTGATCACAACCCCGGCGTCGAAGTCCATGTCATCGGGCATGCGCTCGAACAGCGCCGTGGTTGTGGACACCTTTACCACAGGCGCGACGACCGACCCCACAGGACTCCCGCGACCCGTGCTGAAGACCACCGCCTGCGCGCCCCCGGCGAGCATCCCCGTGATCTGCTCGATGTCCTGCCCCGGGGTGTCCATCACCACGAGGCCGCGTGCGGTCGGGCGTACTCCGTAGCCGACCACCTCTTGCACAACACCCGTCCCCCCCTTGTGGAGGCAGCCGAGGGACTTCTCCTCGAGCGTGGTGATGCCGCCAACCATGTTCCCCGGGGTGGGGTTACCGCCGCGGATGTCGGCGCCGTAGTCGATGACGCGCTGCTCCATCCCGCGCACTGTGCGGAGGACCGCCTCGGCGACCTCGGGTGTGCAGGCCCGAGCCGCGAGGACGTGCTCCGCCCCGATGAGCTCCGTGGTCTCCGCCAGGATCACCGTACCCCCGGCCCCAACGAGCAGGTCGGCTGCCGCCCCGATCACCGGGTTCCCGGTCACGCCGGACCAGGCGTCCGAGCCGCCGCACTCAGTGGCCAGCATGAGATCGGAGAGGGGGAACGGCTCCCGCGGCTGTTCCGCGGCCCGGGCGACCATCTCCCGGGCGTGCTCGATCCCCAGGTCGACGGACTTGCGCGTGCCGCCAACGTCCTGGATGTCGAAGGCCTGCACCGGCTTGCCCCAGGGCGCAAGGGCATCGGCGAGCTCTGTTGAGGGTACCGCCTCGCAGCCCAGCCCGATGATCACGACGCCCCAGACATTGGGGTTCGCGCCGATCCCCGCCAGGACCGCGGCGGTGAGGTCCCGGTCCGGCCCGATCTGCGAGCAGCCGACCTGGTTTTCGGCGCAGACCGCGCCCGGGACGGCGTCTGCGACCTGTCGCGCCACGTCCGTCGAGCAGACCACGGAGGGCAGCACCAGCACATGGTTGCGGACGCCGGGAAGACCGACGGGACGGCGGAAGCCCTGGAAGACGTCGTTCACGGAGCAGGTCCTTTCGGAGATGGCGGGGGCCTTGTGAGGCACGGTTCCCTACCCCCCTGCCCCCCTTCCTTCAGAGGGGGGAACGGCACGGAGGGGGCGCGGGTCGGGAGAGCCGCGGGCACGGAACGGCAAGGGCTCTTGGGCGCGCAGGGGAACGCCACCTCCGACAGGGGACGTGCCCAACGTCCCCACCGCCCTCCCGTGCACGCTCTCACGGCTTCGGCGACCTGTCGA
>VGFB01001104.1 GCA_016869015.1 Armatimonadota bacterium | reverse complement strand
AGCCGAACTTGATTCCATACGGGGGGTCAATGTAGATCATCTGAACCTTGCCCTTGAGGCCCTCCTTCTCGGCCAGGGAAGTCATCACCAGGAGCGAGTCGCCCAGGATCATCCGGTTCGACCAGTTGCCCTCGTACCGGTAGAAGTCCACGCGCTCGCTGAAGTCGTCGGGGAGGCCGTTGAAGTCCGCGAACAGCGAGAGCTGAACCTCGGGCTGGGCGCGCTTCGCCTCGGCGCGGAGGTCCTCCACGAGCGCCTGCGGGTGGATCTTCTCCTGGATGTAGATTGGCACCACGGGCACCGCGAGGTCCGCAGCGTCCTGCTCGTCCTTCCCCTTCCACACGAGCTGCGGATCGAGCGAGGGATCGCGCGGGTAGCGCATCGTCTGCGGCCGCGCCTCATCCTCCGCCACGAAGTCCCGCAGCTCCTCGGTCGGGGTGTTCACCCGCTTGTCGGCGTGGCGGGTGGACTCGATGGGGATGGGACGCTTGCGGGGCATCGCTAGCTCTCCTCAGCCCGACGGCTTCTTCGCCTTCGCCGCGCGGGCGTACAGGTGAAGCGTTCGGATCGTGTCGTCGCCGAAGTGAGCTGTCTGGTCCTTCAGGTAGTCCACGAGGTCCAGGATGAGTTGCCGGAAGTCCAGCAACTCGATCCCGAACTCATGGGCACGCTCTTGCACGCCCTTCTGCCAACCCCAGGTCACGATGGCTTTGCGGTAACCGCCTGAGGCGAACCCGTACTCGGCGAGCTTGGCCACCACATCCGCATCGTCGAACTTCCGTGAGGCGAAGAAGCCGACGGTTCGGCGGGCGCCGGGCTGCTTCACGCGATCCCTCAGGTCCGCCGGGTCGAAGGGCTTGTCCGTGAGCTTGCTGAAGGCGTCGGAGATCGAGATGCTGACCTCTATGTGGTAGCGCTCCCCGCTCGCCGGATCAACTGCCAGAAGGTCGATCTCCTTCTGGCCCCCGCACCGGATGTTCGGAATCGTCGCCCAGCCCTTGATGTAGCGGCAGTAGGCCTCTACGATGCGTTCGGCGGTGTCCATCGTCGTGACCCCACTCTGGGCGGCCTACCCTAGCGCCATGATCTCCCGGATGCGAGCGGCCGCGTTCCACGGATCGTTGATCTCGGCAAAGGCCCACCGACCGGAGCCGCCGTGGTTGTTGATGGCGGGCACCCAGAGGTTGCGGGCGGTGGCGACCCTGGCGTCCTTGTCCTTACGGTCCTCGCCGGTGACCTCGATGATGAGGTTCAGCGGGTCATCGTGCCCATCGCTGACGCGGGCGATGAAGTCCGGCACGTAGTCGTGCTCTTCGCCGTTCAGCGTGTAGGGGATGGTGAAGCCGAGGTTCTGGTTCTTCACGTAGCAGAGCACCTCGGGCATCGCTTCGAGGGTCTGCGCGAGCTTCTGCTCCCACGAGTCCGTGTCCGCGACGACGTGGCTCACGTGGCACTTGTCCTCCCGCGTGCGGAACGTCGGCCGGGTCGTGTCGAAGTCGACGTAGCGCGTCGAGCCCTCCGTGTCGTACGGCTGCAGCATGGGCTTCAGGGCCGCCGCGCCGGACTCGGCGGCCGCGATAGCCCGGTAGATGCGGTCCGCCGCATCGTGCGCGAACTCGATCAGCAGGAGCAGCTGCGGGAAGGTGTTGTCGTGGCAGACGACACAGTCGGCGAGCCACCGTTGCGTGATGCGGAGGAGTTGAGGGAAGAGCCAGGGCTTCGTGCTGCCCTCGTCGTCGCGGAAGTAGCGTTCGAGGGTGAGTTTCGCCAACAGGAAGGCGACTTCTTGCTCGCGCCGCGCGCGCAGGTCGATCTCCACCGGCGGCATCAGCACGAGCTTCAGCTCACCTCTGTCGGGCCAGACTGCCAGTTCCTCGACCAGCGCCCTCAGCATCTCGCGCTGCTCATCGAGCGTCAGGTGCGCCCAGGTCTGATCGAAGTCGCGGAGCATCGTCCGGACCTCCTCCAGACTGACCTCGATCTCCTCGTGCTCCGCCAGCCGTGCATCCAACTCGGCGAGGCGCTGCTGCAGCGTCGTCTTCTCCTTCAGCAGGGCTGCGTTGCGCTCGGTGAACTGCTCCTCGTCGATCTTCCCCGCGTCCAGGCGCTCCGCCCAGCGCGCGAACTGCGTGCCCATGTCCGATAGCTTGGACTGTACCTCATCGCGCTCCTGTTGCAGCACCGGAGTGTCACTGGCCAACTGCTTCCTCGCCGCCTCGAAGGCTGCCTCTTGGAACTCCGGGGACGCGGCCAGGTCGCGGACCTTGTCCACGACTGCGGCCTCCAGCTTGTCGGCAGCCTTGGTGAACCCCTTGCACGCTCGCTCGCCGGAA
>VGFB01001103.1 GCA_016869015.1 Armatimonadota bacterium | reverse complement strand
CGCCGTCTCAGCGTGAGGGTCGATGTCCAGCCCGTCCGCCGGCATGATCGGGCTCAGAACCAGCTCCGTGCGGACCTGCTCGAACTGCGGCTCGCTGGCGACATGGTAGTACCCCCCGCGCTCCAGCGCCCGAGCAATGGCCGCGTGGACCACCTCGCCCTCCTGGGGGTTGGTGAAGTTGCAGTAGCTGAAAGCGTACGACACCACCGGCATGTCGACCGCCGCCTCCCACACCATCCGCACCCCGGCCGTCTCCTCGAAGATCCGGTTCCGGTTGCAGTACGACAGCAGCGGGTGGGTCAGCGAGTGGCCCCCGATCGTGTGTCCGCCCTGCAGCAGGCCGCGCCCGAAGGCCGAGTCGACCGTGCGCGTGACCTCCGACCAGTCCCGCCACAGGCTGTTGAGGTAGAACGTCCCACGATGCCCGTGCTTCGTCAGCACGTCCCGCAGCTGCTCGTCGGCCGGATTGTTGTCGTCCCACCGGCTGGAGACCGCCCAGTCGTACCCGTTGTAGAGCGGCTCGACACGCACGGTCGCCTCCCGAGCCGCCTGCTCCGACGCGAAGGTGACCTCGATCTCCTGTGTGTACTCCTCCGCCGGGCACTCCAGGGGCACGAAGAGCGGCGCCTTCACCTGGGAGGGGTCCAGGACTCTGAACCAGGCCGATACCCGGTACGTCCGCCCGGCCTCGACCCTGAAGGCCTGCCGCGCCTGGCTCCCATACCACACCGCCACACACGACCGGCCGCCGCGCGCGACGCCTCCCCCCCGCTCGTAGCGATTGGCGGCGAAGTCTCCGGTGAACCGCCATCCCACCGGCCGCCCATCGGCGTCGGCCTCCTCGAACCCCGGGTTGGCCACCTCCGCCCCCTGCACCTCGACGTCGTCCGCCCAGACCAGCCGCACATCGCCCGCCCCCTCGGCCGCATACCACTCGCTCTGCAGGTCGATGTCCACCTCGCCGCTGCCCTGGGGCACGAACTCCACCCACACCTGCTCCCACGCGCGCCCCAGAGCCTTCTCGCACGTGACCCCCGTCCGCTCCTTCCCCGCCCCCAGCCACCCGCAGTAGCCGACGCTCCCCAGCCCGGTCCCGCGCACCTGCCCGAGGTCGAACGCGCTGTCCACAACGTACACGTCGATCCGTCCGCACGCCGCCTGCCGTGCCGCATCCGCCCCGGCCCCGGACCAGGCTGCCGCGCACAGTAGGGCCGCCAGTCTCCATCCGTTCCTCATCGGTCCCCCCAGTCGCCGGGATCCGGCGTCACGCTCCCGTTCGGCCGTGCCCCCGTCATCCCCCCTGCGACGACGAGGCCGCCCCTCGTTGCGGAGCCGGGAGAGCCGATTCGCGCCTCGCCGCGCCGGGGCCTTCTCCGTGGCCAACAAGGACTCGGCTCGGCCCACCGGGAAGCCCACCACGAGGTGAACCACCCATGGCCGATCGCGCAGTGCAGTTCGAACGCCTGCTGCCGCATCAGATGGAGAGCGCGCTCGCGGAGTGCCCGACCGCCTTCGTCCCGCTCGGCACGCTGGAGTGGCACGGCGTGCAGAACGCGCTGGGGCTCGACGCGATCAAGGCCCAGGCGCTCTGTGTGCGGGCCGCGCAGCGCGGAGGGGGGGTGGTGCTGCCACCGCTGTTCGGCGGCGTGGGCGGCGTGGACCAGCCCTACACGGTGGTCATGGAGCCCGAGCCGACCTTCCACTCCCGCCTGCTGGAGCCGTGGCTCAGCGTGCTGTGCGGCGAGCTGAAGCGGGTCGGCTTCCGCGCGATCATCCTGCTGACGGGCCACTACGGGGCCTCGCAGCAGATGATCGTCCGCGAGACCGCGGTCCGCGAGACCCAGCGCCTCGCGATCCCCATCCTCGGCACGCCGGAGTACTGGCTCGCGCTGGACGCGGGGTACCTCGGCGACCACGGCGGCTTCTTCGAGACCTCGCTCCTCATGGCCCTGATCCCCGGACTGACGGACCTCTCCCAGCTCCAAGGCGACCCGCCCTTCCAGGGCATCGGCGGCGGCGACGCGCGGCAGGCGACGGCTCAGGAGGGCGAACGGGTGAGCGAGGTCATCGTATCCCGCCTCGTCACCCTTGCCCGGCGGATGCCGCAGTGGGACGCCGCGACCCGCACCCGCTTCCTCCGCGCCGAGCAGGCCCTCGTCAGCCACCAACTCGAAGCCGGCGGCGCCGCCGACAACGTCTGGGCCGCCTGGGCCAACATCCAACACTTCGCCGCGTACGGGGAGCTACTGGCGGCGGAGAGGTTCGAGGAGATCGGCGAACTGGTGAGGACGGGGTGACGTTGCCGGTCCGTGCCTGCGGGTCGCCTGACCCGCGAC
>VGFB01001102.1 GCA_016869015.1 Armatimonadota bacterium | reverse complement strand
GCCGCTCATCCTCGACCCCGACGCCGCGGCCGCGTTGGCCCTCGCCAACAGCCCCGAACTCCGCATCGACGCCCAGAGCGTGGCCCAGGCCGAGGCACAGTTGCGGCAGGTCTTGGCCCTGGACAACTTCCGCCTGGATCTCAGCGCCAATCTGGTGCATCGCGGCCCCGCGCCCTCGTTGCCGGAGGGCTTCGAGAGCTTCTACATCAAGACCCTCCATGCCGAGACCCTGACGGCCAGTAAGATCCTCTGGACGTGGGGGCAGTTGGAGTCCCAGCGAGACCTCGCGCGGGTGGGTGTCGAGACGGCGCAGACGGCCGCGGCGGTCTCGAGACTGGCGCTGGCCAAGCTCGCCCGCGCCGCGCTCCTGAAGCTGGCCTACGATGAGCGCCTGCTCGACGTGGACCGGGAGACGGTCGCCAGCCTGATGGAGCACCAGCGCGTCACCGACAAGCGGTACCGCGAAGGACTCATCGCGTTCTTCGAGGTGGCGCAGGCCGAGGCCCAGGTGGCCCACACGCAGAGCCTCGTCGCCGACCGTCTCGGGGGCATCGAGCGTGACCGGGTAGCTCTTCGGCGGGTCCTCAACCTCGCTCAGACGACCCCGGTGCGGGTCAGCGTCAACAACATGCCCGAGCAACCGGCTGCCGACCTGCAGGCCTGCATCGAGCAGGCCTTGGACGCGCGGCCGGAGATGCGCCAGGCCCAGTCGGCGGTCCGGCTGCAGGAGGCGGCGATTCGAGCGGCTCAGACGTCCCTGCGCCCGACGGTCAGCGTCGTAGCGGAGGTGCAGGATCAGACCGCCGGCTTCGCGACCAGCGCCCTGAGCTATCAGGTCGTCGTCGCCCTGCAGAAGCCGATCCTGGACGGGGGGGCGCAGCGGGCCGAGGTGCGGGCGGCGAAAGCGGTTGCGGAGACGGCGCGGCTCCGCCTGGAGCAGGTCGCCCAGGCGGTGGCGGCGGAGGTGGCCGACGCCTACGTTCAGATCGAGCAGCTTCACGAGCGGATCGCGGCGGCGGAGATGGCGGAGCGCGCGGCCCGCGAGCAGCTGCGGATCGCTCGCCTGCGGTTTGAGGAGGACCTCGGCCTGGGGGTCGAGGTCATCGACGCCCAGGCGGCCGTGGCCCGGGCGCAGACGGATCGGGCCACGGCGGAGCTGGACCTGAATCTGGCCATCGTGGGCTTGCGGGCGGCGATGGGGATGCTTGACCTGCAGGAGGCGCCGGAAGGATGAGAGCCTGGGGCTATCGGATTGCGGCCGCCATCGCCGTCGCAGCGTGCGTGGCGGCTCTGTTGATCAGCTGCAGCAAGTCGGGCGGACCCAAGGAGAAGGCCGACGCCGAGGCCGAGACGGAGCGGACGGCGACGCCGGTGTCGGTCGTTACGGCCGTCCGGGGCCCGATCCGCGACGCCGTGCGCGTCACGGGCGCCGTGCAGGCGCTACGCGAGGTCGCCGTGGCCGCCGAGGGCAGCGGGCGCATCACCGCCGTCTACGCCGATGTGGGAGACCGGGTGGCGCGAGGGGCCCTGCTCGCCCGCTTCGACACCGACCTCCTCTCGGCACAGGCCCGTCAGGCCGATGCCGGCGTCGACGCCGCCCGGGCCCGTCTCAAGCAGGCGAGAGACACCGTCTCGCTGACCTCCTCCACCACCGGCATCTCGGTCGAGCAGGCTGAGAAGCAGGTCGACGCGGCCCGCTCCCAACTCGATAAGGCCCAGACGGGGGCTTCCACGACCGAGACGAGCGTCAACAACCGCATCGCGCAGGCTCAGCTCGCCGTGCGCTCGGCGGAGACGCAGCTTGCGGAGGTTCGGCGGGGAGCCCGCGACCAACAGAAGAAGCAGGTCGAGGCCCAGGTCGAGCTCGCCCAGGCGGCCTACGACTTCGCCAAGTCCCAGTACGAGGTGAAGAAGCGACTGTACACCCAGGGGGCGGCCTCGGGGACTGAGTTCGGGCAGGCTCTGGCGGAGTTCCAACAGGCGCGCTCCGGACTGGAGCAGGCCCGGCAGCAGCTCAGCCTCACCAACGAGGGCCCGACCCCCGAGCAGCTCCGCCTCGCCGAGCTACAGGTGGACCAGGCCAACGAACAGTTGCGCCTCGCCGAGGCCCAGCGCGATCAGATCACCCTTGCCCGCGAGGACGTGAACCTGGCCCGGACCCAAGTCCGCCTGGCCGAGGACCAACTCGCGATGGCGCGCGCCGGGCGAGGCGAGGTGACGGTTCGGGAGAGCGACATCGACGCCGCCCGAGCCGGCGTCCGCCAGGCTCAGGCGTCCAGCGACCTGGCCCGTACCACCCTGACCAAGCACCGGGTCTACTCTCCCGCGACCGGCCTC
>VGFB01001101.1 GCA_016869015.1 Armatimonadota bacterium | reverse complement strand
TGCGACGAACTCCGCCGCCATGCTCTCGAAGCCCCGTGTCTCGAAGCAGCGGTAGTTGCCCCCGAGGCCGCGGTAGTAGGGCGTCACGCTCGCCATGTAGACCCGACCGGCGCCGACCCATTTGTCCGCAAGCAGAGCGTTGCTTGCAGCAAGGGCGTCTCCCGTGCCTGCCGCGCCGAAGTAAAAGAAGCCGTCAAGGCCGGGGAAGGTGTCGAAGACCTGATCGGCGTGCGACTTGTCGGGCAGCTCGGTGATGCTCGGCCGCGGCATGTAGTAGGGGACGAAGCACACGCCGCGCGCGCCCTCGCCATCGGGGAACTCGCGGCCAAGGAAGGCGATGAGCTCCCTGCCGGCGTTGTTGTCGGCGCCCTCGCCGGAGAAGGTCGAGAGTACCGGCTTGCCATCGTGGCGGAACTGGTTCGGGTGGTCGCGGAAGCTCGCGACCATGTCGCGGGTCTCCTCGAGTGTGAGGTCGCCGGCATAGTCGGCGGAGATGAAGAGCAGGAAGCCCGTGTCGAGGCGTCTGGCGGCCTCGTAGATGAGGGCTGTGCGCTGCTTGTAGTGCGGCTCGCGGCGAGTCCAACCGCCGCAGTTGAGGGCGAAGCCGTCAATGCCGGCTGCCTGAGCGTCGCGGATCTCGGCCATGTAGTCCTCGACGCCGGCGTCGCCGCCGGCGCGGGGGTTGCACACCATGTAGTGGGCGAAGACCCCGCGCTCGGGGCGCGCGAGGTCGGGGTCGTCCGGGGGCCGCGCACCGGTGGCCTCATCGCCGTCGCCCAGCTCCGCCAGCAGTTCCTGGAGCTTCCCGAGTACATGGGGCGAGCCGTACTGGACCGCCAGGCGCCCCGCGGCCGATTCCTCGATCAGGTAGACGCCCAAGGTCGCCGCGTCGCGAAGCTGCCCGACCAACGCAGGCTCGGCGGCCACGAACTCGCGGCAGCGTGCGAGTTGGGCGTCCACATCGGCCTGCGCCGTGCCCTGGCGCAGGATCACCCGGAAGGCCGCCTCGAGCCGCGGGTCGTCCGGCTTTCGTCCCCTGACGAGTCCGGGCTGGGCGGCCTCGCTTGGGGGCTCGACTGCCGGGATCGCGGGCACGTAGCGCGCGGCCGGGTCCGCCGCCGCGACGGTGAGAGGCGGTGCGGCGTCGGGCCCCGCGTGGCCCTGCGTCGTGAGGGCCGTGCGCGTGCAGCCCAGTGCCTCGACCGCCGCACGCGAAAGCGGCGCCGGGCGCGTGCGTCCCTTCACCCAAAGCTCCATGCCGGACGTGCGATGCGGGCTCCCCAGGTCCTCGCTGTTGCCCGGAGCGAGCGCGGCGCGTGAGTTGTCGGGGTCGGCGAGGTCCACGATCTGGGTATACACGTTGCCGGGCTGCGACCAGACGGTGCCCGTGTCGAGGCAAGAGAGCGGCGGCGACACGATGTCCTTCTCAGGGGCGACGGCCGGCAGGTTGTGGGGCAGGCAGCGCTGGTAAGGGATGGTGATGGTGGCGTCCGGCACGGGGGTCTCTCCGCTGGTCGCCCGGGCCGAGGCCCGGAGCCAGCTCAGCAGGTAGGCGCGGATCGCGGGGTCCTGCGGTCCTTCGCCGGTCACGGCGAACTCGGCGGCAAGCCGGCGCGCCAGGTTGGCGACCCCGCCCGCGCCCGCGCCGTAGCGCTTGTTGAGCCCCGCGCCCCGGTAGGGCGTGAGCGTGTTCTGCAGGCCGGCGGCCACCGGGAAGCGCGCCACCGACCCCGCGCGCAGGTCCCACTCCGCGACTGCCTGCACGAGGGCGAGCACCTCGGGCTCCGCGACGCCGTCCTCCTCGACCACCTTCCGCGCCACCGGCAGCAGAGCCGCGACGACGGAGTTCACGTCATCCCGGTGGAGCACCGACTCGAAGTCGTCGGGGGAGAAGCGGCGGTCGCCCGAGAGAAGCTGCTCCAGACGCCACGAGCGGGCCGTGTGGCCCGTACCGCCCGTGGCGATGCCGAGGTCATGGGGGTACCACGAGCCGACAGGCATGTTATTGGCGTGGCTGATGAATCCTGACTTCGGGTTCAGCTTGTGGGGCATCTCGTCCAGGGGGATCCGCCCGGTGATGTCCTGGGCGCCCGTCCAGCCCTCCTGGGCCAGGCGAGCCGGGGCCGTCGTCAGCGGGCGATGGACGAGGGTCTGGTAGGCCAGGTTGCCCTCGGCGTCGGCGAAGACGACGTGGAGGCCGGGGTCGTAGTAGCGCTCCATCGCCGCGCGGAACTCCTCCCATGTGCCCGCCGACATGAAGGCCAGCAGCGCCTCGACGCTCGTGCCCCCGGTCACCGTCTGGGCGTCGTAGAGCACGTAGGCCTCCCCGGCGCGCGG
>VGFB01001100.1 GCA_016869015.1 Armatimonadota bacterium | reverse complement strand
TTCGAGCGGCGGACCGTGGACGGCCGTCCTACGGGCCGGCGACGGCGTTGTTGACCACGACGATCCGCTCGGCGGAGGCGATGACGCGGCCGGTGGTGTCATGGGCGCGACAGACGACGGTGTGGGTGCCGTTCTCGAAGTCCTCCAGCGAGAGCATCGACTCGTAGGGCGGCGCATCGGTGATGGCCCGCATGATGCCGTCGACGTGCAGGCTGAGGTAGGCGAAGTCTGCGGAGGGCTTCACGTCAACGCGCAGCGGGATCTCCTGGCTGAAGCTGGCCCGGTCGCGGTCGGGGGAGGTGAACCGGACGTCGGTCTGGGCGGCGAACTGGGGCGTCAGAACGGGCGGCGCTACCGGCACGCGGGGCAGGGGGATGGTCGGGGTCGCAGGCACGGCGGGGGCCGCCACGCGCTGAGCCAGGAGGTTGGCGATCACGAGTGTCCCCACGACGTGGAACTTGATGCGGTCCCGCAGGCTGTGGCCGGCCCCCGTCTTCGACTCGAAGAGGAACGAAGGGGTCGCCAGGTCGAGCCCGAAGTGCCGGTGCGCCAGTCGCCGGTCGCTGCCGTGGGAGTCGTAGTAGACGTTGAGTCGCGCCCCGTAGGCCGTCTGGTAGCGGCGTACGTTGTCGGCCAGGAAGCCGCACATCTGGGTGAGGTTCTGGTCGAGGGCCGGGTCGTCCGCGATGGTCTCGATGAAGCTCTGCTGGTAGGCGGCCCGGGACGAGCTGGCCGGCAGTTCGTGGCAGTCCAGGAACGCGTGCGGGCGCCAGCTGCGGAAGGCCCACTCCACGGCGCGCGTCTCGGGTTGGCTGCGGCCGGCCCAATCACGGTTCAGGTCCATCCCCGCCGCGTTGTACCGGCCTCCCTCGACGGCCCCGTCGGGGTTCACGATGGGGACGATGGCGAAGGTCAGGCGACGCAGGAGCTCCAGGTCGGTCGGGCTGTTGCTCTGCGCGAGGTGCCACACCAGCGCCATCATGGCCTCGGTGCCCGCGACCTCGCTGCCGTGCTGCCGTGCGATGATGAAGAACCGCGCGGTCTGACCGAAGGTCGTTTGCGGGTGGTGGACCGCCACCAGGGGGATCGTGCGCCCCTTCACGCTGCGCCCGATGGCGCCCACCCAGACGCGGTCGTTCTGGTCCAGCTGCCGGAGCGTCTGCATGAGCTGGTCGTACGCGTAAGGCGTATCCCCGCAGCGACTGAGCACCTGGTCGACGACATTGCCCTGCGCAACGGCGCAGCCGCCGATGACCAGCGCCAGGCCGATCGCGGGAAGGACGGAACGTAGGCGGGTTGTGCGAGTCGTCATCGAGGCTCTTCTTCCTTCGCTGCTGCAGTGCGGGAGTACGTGTCGAACAGCACGCCCCATTCGGTCTGCATGATCTCGGCGACGCGGCCCCGACCGATGCACGGGAACCAGTAGGCATCGTGGTAGAGCCGCGAGGCCAGGTACGACCAGGGGACGATCGGCGTGCGGAGCAGCACGTGCTCCAACGGCTTGAGCCAGCCGTGGTAGATGGCTTTCTGGTTGCGGCTGGCGAACGTGTCGCCCACGGTGAAGCCAAAGTTGACCTCGCCGATATCCTCTCCGAGCACCTCGATCTCGCTGGGGTTGCCGATGCCCAGGCCGCGCTCGTGAGCGAGGCGGATGTAGTCGAGGCTCATCGGCTCGAAGCCCATCATCTTCGCCGCCGTCGCGTCGATGGCCACCTGATCGGCGCTCGCCAGGAGGTAGTTCTTCACCACCGGAATCATCGCTCGGGGGCCCGGGCCGTTCCCGGCGATCGTGCCGTCCATCACGGCGAACAGGCCCGGGTGGATCTCCTGCTGAATCGCCAGCAGGTCCACCAGCGTCTCGTGGATGCGCGAGTGCGTCCAGTGACGGTTGTCGTTGAGGAGCCCGCCGAAGGCGTTCTTCATCGCCCCCGTCGTCGTGGTGAAGACATGGGTCTTCATCGTCGGCAGGTGCAGGGCGTTGCGGCCCAGCATGAGCCTGGGGATCTGCACGCCGCCCGGGAAGATGTCGGGCAGGGCGGTCAACTCACAGTGGGGCTGGTAGGTGATCCACTCCTGGCCCGGTTCGTAGAGGTAGACGAAGTCCAGCCCGTGCCGCTCCATCACCACGTCGAGCCGGTTGCGGACGGCCCCCACCTTGGGGTCCACCACGACCGTGCGGTTCTGAGCGGGGATGAGCGTCTGGGGGGCGCGCCCGTCCTCCAGGAGCTTCCGGGTCACGCCCTCCAGCTGCCAGGGGGTCGTGGAGCAGGCCGGGTAGTAGTGATGCCAGGAGATGTTGATCTTGAGGATCGTGTCGTGCTCGGCGGGCAGAGCCTCTCGGAA
>VGFB01001099.1 GCA_016869015.1 Armatimonadota bacterium | reverse complement strand
CGAGCCGACCACCGACCTGGACCCTCAGGGGAAGGCGGAGGTCTTCGCCGCCGCGCGCGACCTGGCGCGGGAGGGGCTGACGGTCCTGATGGCGGAGCACGAACCCGACCATGCCCTGGCGGCGGATCGGGTGGTCGCCCTGGCGGAGGGCCGGGTGGCCTATGACGGCCCCAGCCGCGAGCTGCTCTCCGACCCGGAGCGTTGTCGGCAGTTGGGGATTCGCCTGCCCGACCTCCCCGCGTGCTTCGCGGCCGTCGGGGCGGAGCCGCGCCCGACCAGCTTTGGGGAGGCCGTCGAGCTGGGGAGGGAGTCGGGGCTGCATCTGGACCGGGAGGCCCTCGCCGAACTCGCGGCCGCGGACACGGCGCGGGCGTCTCACTACGGGGAGCCGATTATCGAGGTCCGCGACCTCGTCTTCGAGTACACGCCGGGGGCCGAGGCGGTGTCGGGGGTGAGCCTGACGGTCCGGCAAGGCGAGTTCGTCGCACTGCTCGGCCGGAACGGTTCCGGCAAGACCACGCTGGCGAAGCACCTGAACGGGTTGCTGGCGCCGACGCGGGGCGCGGTCAGGGGCACGGGCGGCTCGCCCCCGACCACCGCCTCCACGCGCGGCCCGCGGGGGCCGCTGGCGGTGGGCTATGTGTTCCAGGATCCGGATCACCAGATCTTCTGCGCGACGGTGAGGGATGAGGTCGAGTTCGGGCCCAGAACGCTGGGCCTGGACATGGGGCGGGTGGATGAGGCTCTGGAGGCGACGGGACTCGTCGAGCTGGCCGACGCCGATCCGTTCACGCTCACGAAGGGCGAGCGGCAGGCCGTCGCCGTCGCCTCGGCGCTGGCGTGCGACCCGCAGGTGCTGGTGCTCGACGAGCCGACCACGGGACTCGACGGACCGCAGCAGGAGCGGATGATGGACCTGTTGCGCGACCTGAACGCCCGCGGGCGCACGATCATCATCATCACCCACTCGATGTGGGCGGCCGCGGGTTACGCGCACCGCGTCGTCGTCATGGCGCAGGGGAAGGTGATCGCCGACGGGCCGACGCGCGAGGTGTTCGCGAACCGCGAGGCGCTGGCCCAGGCGCATCTGAGGCCGACCGCCACGGCCGAGCTGTCGCAGGCGCTGTTCGGTGTGACGCTGCTGTCGCCGGAGGAGTTCGGGACGGCAGTGCGAAGGGCGAAGTGACCCGGCAGGACACGAGAGGTAGGCGCCGATGTCCGTCTTCCTGTACGTCGATCGCGAGTCGCCGCTGCACCGGTTGCACCCGGTGACGAAGATCGTCGGGCTGGTGTTGGGGTTCGCGATTGCGCTGATGTTCAGCCATCCGCTCCCGGCGGCGGGGGCGCTGTTGCTGTCGCTGATCGCGCTCGGGGCGGCCGGAGGGCTGGGGAACCTGCGGCGGAGCTGGAAGTTCCTGGTGGTGCTGTTCGTGATGACCACCCTGATCTGGTCGGTCTTCTTGAGGCTCGGCGGCCCGCTGGGCAAGGGCGGGGCGGCGCCCTGGGTGCTGAAGACTCCGCTGCCTCAGGTGATGGTCGGCTCGAAGCCTCTCGGCGGCGGCGAGTTGGTCCTGATCGAGGCTTCGCCGGTGACGGTCGGCTACGGCGTCGCGATGGCGTTGCGCATTGTGGCGTGCCTGGTGTTCGGCCTGGCGTTCCTGTCCTCGACGCGGACGGAGGACTTTGCCCTGGGCCTGCGAACCTTGGGGGCGCCCCAGGGGGTGTCGGTCGCCGTCTCGCTGGGCTTCCGGCTGGTGCCGACGCTGGCCGGGACGGCGCGCAACGTCATCGAGGCGCAGCGCGCCCGGGGCGTCGATCCGGCGGCCGGGGGCCTCTTCCGGAGGATCCGGCGCCATGTGCCCCTGATCGTGCCGGTGCTGGCCTACGCGCTGCGCGGGGCGGACATGACCGCGATGGCGCTGGAATCGCGCGGTCTCGGCGCCGACCCGACGCGCCGAACGCAGCTGCGCGAGTTCCACGCGGGAGCGGCGGATGCCCTGGCGCTGGCGGCGATGGCGGGACTGGTGGTGGCCGGCCTGATGGCCCGGCTGGCGGGTCTGGGGATCATCGGCTTCGGCTAGTGCCCTGTCAGCCGTGAAGCCTTGGGTCGTCGTGGGTCGGCTCACCCGAGCCGACAGAGCCTTCAGATCGACGCCGAACGGCGTCGGCTCTGGTGAGCCGACCCACGACGGCAAACGGCAACCACAAGAACCACGGCTGACAGAGACTAGTGCATCCATAGGAGAACATGCGAGCCGTTCCCTGGAGCGCGGACGCCCTCGTCCGCTGGCCAGGCCCGTGGTGGTCCCGGTGTGGCGGCCGTCGCCGTTCTCCCCTCTCCCTT
>VGFB01001098.1 GCA_016869015.1 Armatimonadota bacterium | reverse complement strand
CTACCTGGCCGGACTGCGCCGGCTCGTCCTCGGGGAAAGAACCGAGTTCTCGACCGAGACCCCGGTCGATCTCGTGTTGCAGGCTCAAGGGCCGTCGGTTCGGGTGCAGATCACGGCGCGCGAGCCGGGGACCCTCACGCTCCGGCTCCCCGGTCTACGGGCGGCACAGCTCGACGGAACGCTCGTGCCGTGCACGGGCGCGACGACCTGCCTCCCTCTGTCAGAGGGGACGCATGAGGCGACGTTCGACGCAGACGGCGAGCGACTGGCGACCCTCGTGCGACGGGGCCTGACGGCCATGCGCCTGGCTGAGCCGACGAAGCTCACGGCGCCGCGCCAAGAACCGCCGAGACCCACCCAGCCGTGGCCCCTTCAGTCGCTCTGGACCTTCGATGGGCTCGCCGCCGTCGGTTGTCGCGAGCGGGACCTCACGATTGCCTCCCGCGTCGACGGGGGCGAACTACACTCCGGGCCGTACGCCCTGCTGACCGACACACACATGCGCCACACCGTCTCCGCCGACGCCGTGTGTGCGTGGCAGGCGGCGGAAGTCGAGCTCACCCTCGATCTGCCCTGCCCCCAACCGATCCTGGGCCTGAAGCTGCGCAACTACATGGGCGCCATCGACCTGGACCACACGAAGCCCGATCCCCTGACCATGTCGCAGGTCTCGCTCAGCAGCGATGGCTTCCGGCAGGATATGCGGCGGCTCGCTCAACCGTCCCACCGGCGGTACCAGTACCTGCGCGGGTGCTACGGAAGCCAGTTCTTCAGCGAGGTGATCGACCGGATCGACGCCGGCGGCGAAACGGCGCGGTCTGTCCGCGTGACCCTGAGGAGGCCGGAAACCGGGACGCAAGTGAGACTCGGGGCCGCCGAGCTGATCGTCGCCGGGCCCGCCGATGCCGTGCCGCTGAAGGCGCACCCCGTTCGCTGGGCTGCCGACGAGGCCGAAGGCTGGGCGATCTGGGGCCCGGAGGACGGCCGGCTGGCGCTCCTGGACGGACGCGGCGAGCTAGTGTGGCAGAAGGACCTCTCGGCCGCGATCACGGGTCTCGCGTGCGACGATGCCGACGGCGACGGTCGCGGCGAGCTCGCGGTCACAACCGCCGACTGGAAGGTGCGCCTCTTCGACGCCGCGGGTACCGAGCGGATCCTCAAGGACTGGCGCGGGGTATACGAGGAGACCGGCGGCAAGTACTACTACGGCGGACAACCGCACGGCGTCGGCTTCTACAGCGCGCCCGGGCGGCCGGGGAAAGACCTGGCCGTTGGTCACTACTACTTCCTGACCACCCTGGGACTGGACGGGACGATCCGCAAGACCTACGAGGGCCATGCGTGCTACTGGCAGGACTTCATTGACAGCGGCCTGGACTTGAACGGCAACGGGGCCACCGACCTCCTCGTCTACGCCGAGACGCCCTGGCAGACTCGCGTCCCCGTGGTCACGCTGGACGGCGCGACTCAGGAGCCGGCGGCCTCCTTCCCCGCCGGGAACGGCGGTGCGCGCCTCTTTCGCAGGTTGCGCATCGGGGACGAGGAATGCGTGGCGGTCGGTTCGCATCGTGGCTGTGGTGTCTACTCCCTCACCCGCAACGAGTACAAGTGGTCCCTGGCCGGGGAGGTGCATCGCACCTCGTTCTTCCTGACCGACCTCGAGGGAGACGGAAGTCCGGAGCTTCTCATCGGGCAGCGTGACGGCCTGCTGCTTGCAGTGGACCTGTCGGGACGGATCGTGCGCCGGATCGACGTCGGCGACGAGGTCTTCGCCGTCGGCGCGCTGGCGACCCCGGGCGGCCTCCAACTCCTGGCCTCGACGGCCGAGGGGACATGGTGCTACGACGTCGCGGGGCGGCCGGCAAGCCGCACGGACCTCAGCGTCCAGCGCTTCGAGCCGGCGCAGGCGGACGGACGACCCGCCCTGCTGGCGCTACATCGAGACGGACGCGTCGAGGTGCTGACCGCGGGCTGAGACCACGCAGAGCCAAGGCCCTCGCCTGCGCCGCGACGAACAGGGCATCAGACTCGCGCGGGAGGTGATCCCATGCGTCGACATCTGCTTCTGGGCGTGGCCGTGGCATTGGGCTCTGCGCTAGGCTCGTCGGCCCAAGTGTCCGAGAATCTCCTCCGTAACCCCTCCTTCGAGGAGGGATTGGGGGACAACGGCCTACCCGTCGAGTGGTCTCTGTACGCCGGGAACGGGCAGAACCAGGCGATACGTCTGGTCAAACCCGGGGATCAAAGCCAGCAGGCCGCGATGCTCGACGACCCCGACCCGACCGCCGAGATCGGGATGGTGCAGCAGAATCCGGCGCCGGGGGGCCTCGTCTACGAGGCCGGCGTC
>VGFB01001097.1 GCA_016869015.1 Armatimonadota bacterium | reverse complement strand
AAGATCCAGTGAGCCCGCAGACGTTCTCCGCACTGGCCACAGCGGGCGATCCCGGACAGCAGGTGCTGGCTCTGTTGGCTTCTCGGAGGTAACTGCCGCCGCGAGGCCAGCAGCACCTGCACCTCATCGAAGAGGCTCTGGTCGATGATCGGCTCCTGCTCCCCATCGTAGACCTTGCCCCGGTACGGCAGCTTGCCGACATACACTGGGGACCGCAACATGGCCGCTACCCGACGCGGGCTCCACTGGGCGCCCTCCATGCGTGGCGGAATGCCCTCCTGGTTGAGGTGTTGCGCGATCTTCATGTACCCCCACTTGCGATGGCCGTACAGGTCGAAGACCTGGCGAACCACGCCGGCCTCGGCAGGCTCAACAAGGAGCTTGCCCTCGGCGGTCGAATAGCTGTGCCCGTAGGGGGGATTGCCCGCGGAACCGGTGTACTTGCCGGACCGAGCGCGCTTGGCCATGCCGTCGCGGGTGTTCTCGCCGATCACTTCGCGGGTCAACTGCGAGAAGACCGCCGCCACGCCGAGCATCGCGCGGCCCATCGCGGTGGTGGTGTCGAAGGCCTCACTCGTACTGACGAAGCCGACGTCGGCCTGGCGCGTCCGTTCCAGGAAGTCGTACACGTCGCGGACGTTGCGAGAGAGGCGGTCCAGCCGGTAGACAATGACCACGTCGATCGCGCCGGCTGACACGTCCTGGAGGAGTTCCTGGAAGCCGGGCCGGTCACCGTTGCGACCGCTGCCCACATCCTTGCGCACCTTGGTGATCCGCCAGGACTTCGCCTTGGCGTAATCACGACAGCGCTCTTCCTGCAGCGCAAGCGAGTAGTGGTCGTCCTGGGACTGCTCTTCGGTGCTCACGTGGCAATACACGAAGGCACGGCTCATCTCAGCACCCCCTCAAACGGGCTGAGATGAGCATGGCTTACTTATTGTAGCTTGTCGACCGAGGGGACCCTTGCCGGCAGCGGTGGCCGCCGTGCCGTCCTCCTGGGAGCGCGGACGCCCTCGTCCGCCGTCTCGGCGGCTGGCACGCGGTGGCCGCC
Organism: Armatimonadota bacterium; assembly: GCA_016869015.1. GTDB lineage: Bacteria > Armatimonadota > Zipacnadia > Zipacnadales > VGFC01 > VGFC01. The sequence continues at coordinate 1,298 of VGFB01001097.1, read as the reverse complement.
GTCGCCTCCGTCTTTCCCCCTTCTGAAGGAAGGGGGCAGGGGGTAGGAATCCGTCGCCGTGCCGTTCAACCATGAACCCCGAACCCCAAACCCCGAACCTCGCCCTCGCCCGCCCGACCCTCCGGGCCATCGTTCTCGGCCTGATCCTCACCGCGCTCATCGGCGTTCTCGTGCCCTACGCCGACCTGAAGCTCCAGGGCACCTGGATCGCGTGCTGTCACCTGCCCATCGCGGTGGTCGTGCCGTTCCTGTTGCTGGTGGGGCTGGTCAACCCCCTCCTGCACCGGTGCTCGCGCGCCTTCACCCGCGCCGAGGTCGTGACGGTCTACTGCATGACCCTCTGCGGCGCCGGCATTCCCTCCTTCGGCCTCACCGAGTACCTCTTCCCCACCCTCGTCGGGATGCGCTACTACGCCTCGGCGGAGAACCGCTGGGACGACGCGTTCATCAAGCTCGTGCCCCGGTGGCTCGCGCCGGCTGATGAGACGGCCGTGACCGCGTTTTTCGAGGGCCTCCATCCGGGCGCCTCGATCCCCTGGGGCGCCTGGACGACGCCCGTCGCGGCGTGGACGCTCCTCGCCGCCGGCTTCTTCCTCGGCTACCTCTGCGTGAGCGTGCTCCTGAGGCGTCAGTGGATCGAGGAAGAACGACTCATCTTCCCCCTCGTGCAGCTACCGGTGCAGGTGCTCGAGGTGCGTCGCGACGACCAGCCTCACGCGGGCTGGCCGCCGTTCTTCGCCAACCGCCTGATGTGGATCGGCCTGGCCGTCCCGCTGGTCGTGCACTCGATCAACGGCCTGCACTTCTTCTTCCCGGTCGTCCCGCAGATCCCCCTCAGCCACTCGATCAACCCCTACTTCCAGGCCAAGCCCTGGAACCAGATGGGGTGGGTCATCGCAATCCTGCACTTCAGCATCGTGGGCTTCAGCTTCCTGCTGTCCAACGAGCTCTCGTTCAGCCTCTGGTTCTTCTTCGTGTTCTTCAACCTCCAGGCCGTCGCGCTGGCGGCGTATGGCATCGAGATCCCGGCGATCCCCGACTACCCGACCCGCCCTCACGCCGCTCTGCAGATGCTCGGGGGGTTTCTGGTGTTCGCCGGCTTCATTGCCTTCCTCCTCAAGCGCCGCGCGACCGCCGTGTGGGCGGCCGCTTCCCGCGGGGCGGGCTTCTTGTCCGCCGCCCCCGATGCCGACGAACCCCTCTCCTACCGCGCGGCCCTCCTCTGCGGCGCTACCGGCCTCGTCATCGTGGTCGGCTGGTGCACGGCCGCCGGCATCGGCCCGGCTCTGGCGGTGGTC
>VGFB01001096.1 GCA_016869015.1 Armatimonadota bacterium | reverse complement strand
CGGGATCACGGTCAACGCGGTCGCGCCGGGCTTCGTCGACACGGAGATGACGCGAGGGATGCCTGAGGAGGCGCGAGAGGCCGTGCTGAACGCCATCCCGATCGGGCGGTTCGGCCGACCCGAGGAGATCGCCGAGGCGGCGGTGTTCCTGGCCTCGGACGCGGCGGCGTACATCACGGGCCAAGTCATCGGCGTGAACGGCGGGCTGTACATGTAAGCGCGAGGGACCACGATGCCGACCAAGGTGATTCCGGTCGAGGAAGCCGTCGGGATGGTCATGGGCCGGAAGACGGTGGCCTGCGGGGGGTTCGTCGGGGCCGGCCATCCGGAGGCGCTGACGGCGGCGCTGGAGCGACGGTTTCTGGCGGAGGGGCGCCCGCGCGACCTGACGGTCGTGTATGCCGCCGGGCAGGGCGACGGGAAGGGGCGGGGCGTTGACCACCTCGCCCATGAGGGGCTCGTGCGGCGCGTCATCGGCGGTCACTGGGGGCTCTGCCCGGGGCTGGGGGCCTTGGCCGTGCAGGACCGCGTGGAGGCGTACAACTGGCCGCAGGGCGTCATCGCCCATCTCTTCCGGGCCATTGCAGCCGGGACGCCGGGCGTCATCACCCACATCGGCCTGAACACGTACGTCGACCCCCGGCGCGGCGGGGGGAGACTGAACGCGTCGACGCGCGAGGAGCTGGTCGAGCTCGTGCAGCTGCGCGGACGGGAATGGCTCCTCTACCCCACCTTCCCCATCGATGTGGGCCTCGTGCGCGGCAGTACGGCCGATGAGCGCGGCAACATCAGCATGGAGCGCGAGGCCCTCTACGGCGAGGTCCTCGCGATTGCCCAGGCCACGCGCAACAGCGGCGGGATCGTGCTGGCTCAGGTCGAGAGGACCGCGGCCTCCCCGCTGCATCCCCAGCAGGTGCGGATACCCGGCATCCTCGTCGATGCGGTCATCGTCGCCCCGCCGGAGGAGCACCAACAGACCTTCGGCGAGCAGTACAACCCGGCCTACTGCGGGGCGGCGCGGGTGCCGCTGGCAGCCCTGCCGCCGTTGCCCCTTGACGAGCGCAAGATCATCGCCCGACGAGCCGCGCTGGAGCTGACGCCGGGCGCGATCGTGAACCTCGGGATCGGGATGCCGGAGGGTGTGGCGCAGGTGGCGGCCGAAGAGGGGATCGCCGATCGCATGACCCAGACGGTCGAGGCGGGCCCGATCGGGGGCATTCCGGCCGGGGGGCTCTCCTTCGGGGCGTCGACCAATCCGGAGGCGATCATCGATCAGCCCGCGCAGTTCGACTTCTACGACGGTGGGGGCCTCGACCTGGCCTTCCTGGGCATGGCGCAGGTGGATGCGGAGGGCAACGTCAATGTCAGCAAGTTCGGCCCGCGGGTGGCGGGATGTGGGGGCTTCATCAACATCAGCCAGACCGCGGAACGGGTCGTGTTCTGCGGCACCTTCACCGCGGGGGGCCTGGAGGTGGAGGTTGCGGGGGGGCAGCTGCGGATCGTGCGCGAGGGGCAGCTCCGCAAGCTCGTGCGGGCGGTCGAGCACGTGACCTTCTCCGGCCCCTATGCCGCGGAACTGCACCAGTCGATTGTCTACGTCACCGAGCGCGCGGTGTTTGAGCTGCGCGAGGGCCGGGTCACGCTGACGGAGGTCGCTCCCGGCGTGGACGTGCAGCGCGACGTGCTCGATCAGATGGACTTCCGCCCGGCCGTCCGCGATCCCCTCGCCGACATGGACCCGCGCCTCTTCGCGTCAGGCCCGATGGGCCTCGGCTGACGCGCCCTGCGCCGTCCCGGATGCCCTTCAGCGCCCCGGGTCGGCCACCCACGCCAGGGCCGCACCCGCTTCACCGCCTTCCAGGAGCTTGAGCGGCCGTTCGCCTGCAAGGGCCTTCACCTGCGGGATGTCCGCCACGCCAAGGAGGTTCGGGACGTAGGCCATCAGCGGCAGGCCCGGGCCGAACGCGTCCAGATACGAGTCCGCGACGGGCCCGACGGCCGCCGCATCAAACTCACCCCACAGCGCCTGTGCGAAGAGACCTGTCAGGCCGGCCTCGGGGCCGAGTGCCAGCAGGCTGGTCGGCGGCTCGCCGCTCAAGCGCCCCCGCAGCGCCCGACCGGCGGCGGCGAGGTCGAAGGCTCGCTGACCGAGGATCGAGTCCCCGAGCAGCACGCCGTCCGTGCAGATCACGTGCTCATCCCAAGCGGTCTCACCCCAGCCGCGGGGCGAGACGTACAGCGCCGTGAAGCCGGCCTCGCGCGCCTCGCGCAGCAGCGGTTCGGCCGCCGCCGGGTCCGGCGAGGCGTCGGCGATGGCGCCGGCCGGCGACCCCGGCTCATTAGAGACGGG
>VGFB01001095.1 GCA_016869015.1 Armatimonadota bacterium | reverse complement strand
ATGGCGCCCTCACCCCCGCGGTGGTCACGTGTCACGCTCCGTCGCCCGCCCGGCCCAGCAGCTCGTACGCCTCCACCGGTGCCGAGAAGCCGCGGATCGCCAGTACTCCGGTCGGCCGCGCGCGGATGCGTTCGGCCACGCGGTCGTGGAGACGCCCGGAGATCAGGATATCGGTGTCCAGGAGGCGGTTCTCCTCCTCCAGCCTCGAAGCGAGGTTTACCACATTCCCCATGCAGGTGTACTGCATTCGTCCCGCCGACCCTGCGAAGCCCACCAGCACCTCGCCCGTATCCAGGCCCATGCCGACGCGCAGGCTGTGCATCCCATACTGAGCCCACTCGTCCTTCCGCTCGGCGATCTGACGCTGCATCTCGATCGCGGCCAGCACCGCGCGGTCGGCGTGGTCTTCCTGATGGGTCGGCGCCCCGAAGAACGCCAGCAGGCCGTCGCCCATGTACTTGTCCAGCGTCCCCCCGTGCTGCCACACCACCTCGTGCATCAGGGAGAAGTAGCGGTTGAGCAGGGCCACGACGTCCTCGGGTTGTCGTCGCTCCGCGTAGGCGGTGAAGTCGCGGATGTCCGCAAACAACACCGTGATCTCCCGTCGCTCCGCCTGAAAGGCCTCAATGCGCGCCTCCTCTCCGGTCAGCTCCTCGACCACCTGCGGCGGAACGAACAGGCCGAAGGTCTCGGTGATGCGGTTCCGCTGACGCTCCTCGGTCGCCAGCCGGTAGAGCAGAACCCCGAAGAGCGAGGCCAGAATGGCGATGTTGGGCGCCGCCATCGGCAGGAGGTAGGCGGCCCGCGTGAAGGTCAGCGTGCACGCGGAGTTGTACGCCAGGAAGGCCAGCAGGCTGATCGCCGCGCCGTAGGCCGGTCGCATCAGAGCAAGCACCAGGCCCAGAACCAGGCCGAAGCCCCCGGTGATCAGCAGGTCCACCAGCGGAGCGGACACCCGCAGCGCCCGCCGCTCCAGCAGGTTGGCGATGGCCGTCGCCTGCAGCTCGACGCCGTAGAAGTCCGCCCCGAACGGGGAGGCCCGCACGTCGGTCTGGCTGCCCTGGGCGGTCTGGCCGACGATGACGATCTTGCCGGCAAGCTCGCGGGCGAGTCGACCGTCGAGGATGTCGCACACCGGCTGGTGGGGGACCGTGCGGGAGGGGCCATAGAAGTCCAGGAACATCGTCCCGGAGCCGATCAGCGGAACCACGCCCTGATCGCCCAGACGTAGGAAGCCGGCGGGGTCGACGAGGATGTCCTCGGGGGCCACCCCAAGGTCGCCGGCAGCTACGGCCAGCGCCAACGAGGGATAGACCGCTTGCCCGACCCGAGCGGCCAGGACATACCAACGGAACACGCCGTCCCCGCAGTCCACCACGTTCCCGAACCCGATCCCCTGCGCGCTGCGCGTGAACGCCGCCAGGGGCGGGGTCACGCCCTCATAGGCGATCAGGCCCTCCAGGCCGCCGGGAGGCATGCGGACCGGCCAGGCGGTGGCCTCGAAAGCCGCCAGGCTGTCCGACCCCGCCGCCTGGTCGGCTTCGGCGCGTCCGATCCAGCCGTGGTACAGGCATCCCACTTCCCGCATCGCCGCCGCGAGTCGGGCGTCCGAGGCCGCGTCGTCGGGCGCCTCGCCCTGGGGCTCGGCGAGGAAGATGTCGAACACGATGGCCCGGGCTCCCGCGGCTCGCAGCTTCTCCGCCAGCTCCGCCAGCTTCGCCCGGGGCCAGGGCCAGCGCCCGATCCGCTGCAGGCTCTCATCGTCGATCGCCGCTATCGCCACATCCGGGGGAGCCGCTCGCCGCGCCCGCAGCTGGTACCGCCAGTCGATCGTCTTCATCTCCAGCAGGTCAAACAGCGCTTTCCAGGGCGTCAGCCCCTGGCCCCACGTCAGGTTGGCCAGGATGACGCTGGTGGTGATGGAGAACGCGATCAGCAGACTCCATCGCCGGTACCGCGTGGCGAACAGGAACCGCAGCATCCCAACTCCTCGGCGGTTGGCGCTGGGGAGAGTCTACCACGAACCCCCGGTGGAAGGGAACGGGGCGCGTCGCACGACAGCGGGAGTTACGGGGTTGCGGAGAACGGCCGCGGGCCCACAGCCTGCGCCACGGCCGCCGTTTGGGCTTGCCTTCCGACGGGTATACAGTACAATGGCTGAAGCCCGGTGTCGGGCTTCGGTCTTGCTCTGCCTGCGAGGGAGCGGGAACGCGTGGGAGGCTGATGACCGTGAGACGCGCTGCAGTGCTCTTCATCGTCGTTTTCGTCCTGATCGTCTTCTCCGCCCTCCTGGTCACCAACACGATGAGCGTCGTGCAGCGGATCGCGCGGGTGAGCAACGTGCGCGGCGCGGT
>VGFB01001094.1 GCA_016869015.1 Armatimonadota bacterium | reverse complement strand
GAGGAGGTGCGCGCCGAGTTCGGCGCAGGGAAGTACGGGATGCCGGCCCCGGCCGATCCCGGCTGGCAGGCGGCCGTCGCCGATCAGCCCCTCACCTGGCTCGCCTTCAACCGCTGGATGGCCGACCGCTACGCGGAGGCGGCCGGGACGAAGCAGGCCCTCGCCCGGCAGCTGAACTCGGGCTGGCGCTACATCCCCTGCGACTACTGGCTGATGAGCGGCATGGCGCCCTTTGACTACTCGCGCATGGCGAAGTACGCCGACATCGTGCAGGGCGATCCGTACGCCTCCAGCGCCGAGCGGACGGCGGGTCGCGGGGTGTACAACCACGGCTTCGGCGCCAAGCTGCTGGCCGACCTGAGCCGCGGCACCCACGGCGCCGACCCCAAACCGGTCGAGATCATCGTGCAGGCCTTCGGCTATGCGGGCTACGAGATGACGCCCGTCGACCTGCTGGAGTGGAGCAGCCAGGCGCTGCGCTGCGGCGCGACCTCGCTCAACTTCTACGCCTCCGACAACCCGCGCTTCACCGACCCGCCGCGCTGGCGGATGATGCTCCACACCGCCAAGACCGTCGGTGAGATGCCCGCCCTCGACCGCCCGACGAAGACCCGCACCGCCATCCTCTACTGCACCGCCGCTCACGCCGCTGAAGGCGCCTCGTGCTCCGCCGATGAGCTGTACACCGCCTACGCCCTCCTGGGCGAGAAGCTCGGCTGCTGGTTCGACATCGTGGACGACCTGCAGCTCCAGCGTGGGCTGCGGAAGCTCGACGACTACCGGATCGTCTACCTGCCCCTCGCCACCTACGCCGACCGCGAACTGGCGGAGGAACTGAAGCGCTGGGTCGAGGCGGGCGGCATCCTCGTCTGCGGCGACCCGACCGCGTTCTCCTGGGCGCCGGATGGCTCTGACCTCAGTGAGGTGAGGGAAGACCTCTTCGGCGTGAAGGTCGGCGAGGCCACGGACCAGGACGCGATCATCGTGCATGACTTCGCCGACCTGCGTGTACCCCTCTACCCCCGGCGCACGGCCGCGAACCCGGAGTTCACCGCGCGCCGCATCGCCATCTCCTCCGATGTCGAGACGCTGGGGTCCTATCCGGGCGGCGAGCCCGCCTTCGTGGCGCGCGACCTCGGGCAGGGCTCCGCCCTCTACTTCGCCGCTAACCCCTTCACCCCCGCGAACGTGCTGGGCGAGACGCCTTGGACCACAGTCCTCGAAGGTCTCCAGAAGACAGCAGGAGAGGCGATGGACCTGCCGATCTGGCGCTTCCGGCTGCCCGACCCGCCGGCCGCTCCCACCGGCAACGGGCGCTGAGCGAGAGGGCAAAGCGCGTCCCGCTGCGAACCTCCCGACATGACACCACGAGAGCGCTGGCTCGCCGTGCTGAACCACCGGGCCGCCGACCGGGCGCCGTGCGACTTCCGCGCGACACCCGAGGCCGCCCGGAAGCTGATGGACCATCTCGGGGCCTCGAACATGAGCGAGGTCTACACGCGACTCCACATCGACCCGATCGTGGACATCGGGCCGCGGTACGTTGGCCCCCCCCTGCCGCCGAATGAGGATGTCTTCGGCATCCGCTACCAACAGAGCGACTATGGGCTGGGCGCCTACGCCGATGTGGTCCACCACCCCCTGGCTGCGTACGGGTCGGTGGCCGACATCGAGGCGGACTACACGTGGCCCAGTCCGGACTGGTGGGACTACTCGGGGATCCCGCAGCAAGTGCGTGGGAACGAGGATCAGGTCATCCGCGGCGGCGGGTCGGAACCCTTCGCGACGTACAAGTTCCTCCGCGGCACCGCACAAGGGTACATCGACCTGATCGACAACCCCGAGATGGTGCACCACGTGCTGGGCAAGCTCTACGGGCTCTGCTACGAGCAGACGCTGCGAACCTACGAGGCGGCCCCCGGAGCGGTGATCTGGACGTGGGTCGCCGAGGACGTAGGCTCGCAGGAAGGCCTGCTGGTCTCGCTGGAGCACATCCGGGAGTTCTTCGTGCCCCACATCCGGCGGATGGCAGAGCTGGTGCACTCCGCCGGGGCGTTCGTGTTCCACCACAGCGACGGCGCGGTGCGCGAGAACGTCCCGCAGATGATCGAGGCGGGCATCGACGTGCTGGACCCGGTGCAATGGCGCGCCAAGGGGATGGACCGCGCGGCCCTGAAGCGGGACTTCGGCGACCGGCTCGTCTTCCACGGCGGCATGGACAACCAGCAGACGCTGGCCTTCGGCTCAGTCGAGGACGTGCGGCAGGAGGTGGCCGACAACCTCCGCCTGCTGGGGCCGGACGGCTACATCCTCGGCCCCTGCCACAACCTCCAGGCCATCAGCCCGCCCGAGAGCAT
>VGFB01001093.1 GCA_016869015.1 Armatimonadota bacterium | reverse complement strand
GATGTTGAAGTAGGCCCGCAGCAGGTCCTCGGTCAGGTCCTGGGCCGAATCGCTGTAGTACATCGTGTGCAGGGCGTAGTGGTCCGGGTAGTGCGGGTAGATGCCGTAGCCCGCAAAGCCGCCGCCCAGGCCGTTGCCCCGGTCATGCAGGTTGGCGATGGCCCGGATGGGAACCTCCCCCGAGACCTTCCGCCCGGCGCGGCTGATGAGTCCGGCCAGCCCGCAGCCGGAAATCTCCTTGGACCAACCCCAGTTGTGGCTCATCGGAACTCCCGGACGGAGGGATTGAGCATTGAGCATTGAGCATTGAGCATTGAGCATTGAGCCCTGAGCCCTGAGCACTGAGCACTGAGCACTGAGCACTGAGCACGGCCGGCGCCCGACAGGCCGTGCTCAATGCTCAATGCTACGTCACTTCCTGTCGAGCACAGCCTGCAGTTCGTCCGTGCCGCTGTCCGATACGTCGGGCAGGCCGAGTTTCTGACGCTGGGCCTTCGACGGCTTGGTGAGGCGGCCGGTCTTCCGGAAGGCCTCCAGGCCCGACTGGATGGCCTTCGGGGCCAGCCCCTGGGCGACCGCGAGCCGCTTGAGCGCCTTCATGGGCTCGATCATACCGAACCGCTGGAAGCAACGCTCCTGGCACTCATAGCACTCGAGGCAGTGCCACACGTGAGCGTGCTCGAGGACCTCCTCGACGCGCCCCTCGGCGATGGCCTCCATCAGGTCGAAGGCGCTGTACCCCTCATCCGAGCGGTGGGCGGCGCAGATGTCGTTGCAGGCCCGGCACTCCAGGCACTTCCGCAGGGCCACCATGTCCACGCCTTCGAGGCCCGCGGAGACCTTGGCCGCGCGCGCGACCCAGGCCTTTGCAGGCTCCTCGATCGGGACGCGGTGCATGTCCAAAGCCAGGTCCTCCAGCGGGAGGCCCATCGCCAGGGCCATCAGTTCCATCAGGTAGGCGACCGGAGTGTCGAACTGCTCTCCCTCCCGCCGGAAGCCGTACTGCTGGATGTCATACTGCATGAAGCAAGCGGGGCAACTGACGCAGAGGCAGTCCACCCCCACCTCCCGCAGCTCCACCAGCTTGTCGCGGGTAAGCCGTGCGCCTTCCTCCACCAGCCCGGCGGTGTTCTGCGTGCCGCCGCAGCACATCAGCTTGGTCGAGTAGTCCACCGACTCGGCCCCCAGGGCCTCGACCAGATCGTCGAACTTCGTGGGGTTCAGCGGGTCGTCGGCGTTGACGTCGGCGCTCGGGCGCGCCTGATGGCACCCGGCGTGCACCGCCACTCGCAGTCCGGCCAGCGGGAGCTCGACATGCCGCTTGAGGTAGTCGAGCCCGATCTCGTCGTGCAGCAGGTCGAGGAGGTGGAAGACCCTGGTTGTGCCCCGGTACTGACGCCCGACCCTCGCCAGCCGCTCGTTGACCTCCTCCCGCAAGCCGGGGTGAAGTGCCAGCTCCCGGGCGGCGCCGGCGAGCGACCCCACGCAACCGTTGCAGGGGCTGAACAGGTCGACGCCGGCTTCTTCGGCGATGGCCAGGTTGCGCGCCGCGGTGACCAGCCAGGTCAGCTCCGACTCGTGCTTGACCACCGACTTCTCCGGGCAGCACGTGAGGCCGTCGAGATCGACGAAGTCAAAGCCCAGGCGCTCCAGGACCAGACGCGTGCTCTTCTCCATGAAGGGGAAGCGCCCGGCAATGAAGCAGCCCCAAAACGCTCCCAGCGCCATGGCAGCCAGCCTTTCTCCATGTCCGCGACATTGCGGGCGGGCGCGCGGCCCGTCGTCGGACGCCCACAGTAGCGGATTCGGTTCTCGCGCGTCAAGTCACCCGGTAGGGCGGCCCTCCCGCCTCGAACGCTCCTCCGGGCCCGAATCGGGTAACAGGGGGCCGAATCAGGCGGTTCCGGGCATGCGGGAGACGTGGCCGCGGGCCTTCCGGTTGGTTTCCGGTTACAGCGCTCCGACGGGCCCGAAGCCTCGGTCCGAGGTGAGCAGGAGGGCCGGAGAGCGGGGGCAAGCGGGAACGCAGGCGGCAAGGCAGCGGCAATTCGACCGGGGGTTGCACCGACCCACAACCGGCCGGCGCCCTGAGGGTCGGGGCGCCGGCCGGGTTACGCTGCGTGAGGCAAGGCTCAGCCGTTGTCGGGCCGAGGCTCGGGCGGGTCCGTCGGGATCGGCGGCTCCGTCCATTCGGAGAGGTCGAAGTTGAGCGTTGTGGTCTGGTCCTTGGCGATGGCGACGTCCTGGCCCTGCCACTCCCAGCCGTCGAGCCAGCACTCGATGAAGTGGTTGCCGATCGGCACGTTGAGCGAGTAGTGTCCCTGGGCGTCGGTGAGGGTGTTGAACACCTGCACCTCGA
>VGFB01001092.1 GCA_016869015.1 Armatimonadota bacterium | reverse complement strand
CCTCGCGGTGTGTGGCGAGTCCCCGGCGCTCGGCTTCGCGATGGCCGCCGAGTGGCTGGCGGTGGTGGGCATCAAGGACATGGAGCGCATCAGGACCGACCAGGGCACGCAGGTCCGGACGGTCGTCATGGGCCAGGGCTTCGTGGACTGGCCTCAGACCATGGCCTGGCTGGCCCAGCACGCCTTCGCCGGTCCGCTGACCTTCCACTGCGAGTACCCGGCCGACAGCACCGAGACGTTGCTCGAGCAGTTGAGGCAGGACATCGCACACCTGCGAGGACTCGCGGGTTAGGGAGGGTGTCACCATGCTCCACGCCGCCGTCTGCCTGGCCCTGTTCCCCGGCGCGGTTCACGCCCAACGTTCGCCCTCCGAGCAGGCCCGCGATGCCGTTGCTGCCGCGGCCGACCTCGGGGAATCCGCGCCGGACTGGCTGATGGACTCCGAGAGCTACGCCATCGGGTATGACCCGGCGGGCTGGGATGCGCTCGCCGCCTCGAAGGTGGCCTTCATCACCCACTGCCCGATCAACCGCGAGTTCTTCGAACGCGCTCATGTTCTGGGCATCCGCTGCTTCCCCTACGTGACCTTCTATCAGGGCCACGCGAGCCAGACCTATGAGGGGCTCAACCTGAAGGACCACCCGGAGTTCATCGAGGTGAACGCTGAGGGCGGACTGGTGCGGTCGGGGTTCTGGGAGTCCGAAGACGCGAAGAACATGTACACCACCTGCCCCAACGTTCAGGGCTACCAGGAGGCGATGGTGGCCTGGGTGCGCAAGATCATGGAGCTGGGCGCGGACGGCGTGTTCGTGGACAACCTCGCACACCGGCAGCCCTGCGCGGGCCCCCAGTTCGGCAAGCACGAGCACCTCTACGACGATCAGGACCACGCCTTCGCGATGCTGCTGAAGCGGGTGCGGGAGGTCATCAAGGAGTACAAACCCGACGGCGCCATCCTCGGGAACTCCGCCGCCCCACTCAGCCTCCCCCGCGAGTTCTGGAAGTACCTCGATGCCGAGATGATGGAGTCGTACATCTGCACCTGGGTCAGCAAGGAGCGGTGGTTTGACTGGCACGGCCACTGGCACCAGTGCGGCGTGGACCTGCAGCCCTTCGTGAAGGCGGGCAAGCAGATCCAGTGTCTCAGCTACCTGGGTCACACGCCCTACGGCGTGCGCGAGGACGCCTTCTTCTGCTACGCCTCCGCCAGGCTCGCCGGGTTGGTCTGGAACGGCGGACGGCCGCTGTCGGACCCCGAGACGGCGATCCTGTACCAGATCCGCCTCGGCAAGCCCCTCGCCGATGAGCAGCAGGAGAACGGCGTGTACCATCGCGCCTTTGAGCGCGGTTTCGTGGCCGTGAACCCCAGCCGGGACGCCAAGGCCCAGATCACGATCGCGCCGCCGATCCCGACGACGAAGTTGGTGGACATCGCCGGCGGCGCAGCGAAGTTCTGGGGCTCGGGCCCGAAGAGCAACGACTCCCTGGACCTCGTCACGAAGCACGGCGATGCGCGGGCGGTGAGGATCGTCAACGTCGCCCCCGACGAGAGCATCACGTCCCAAACGGTGGTCCTGGATCAGCAGACGCCGACGCCGATCCTGGCGAGCGGCTGGAGCAAGGCCGAGAACGCCACGGGCGAGCCCGACGGCAACTACTCGGTCTACCTCGACATCGCCTACAGCGACGGGACCTACCTCTTCGGACAGGTCGCGACCTTCGCGGGCGGCACGCACGACTGGGAGTACAGCGAGGTGCTCGTCCGGCCCGAGAAGCCGATCAAGAGCCTCACCGTGAACGTCATCTTCCGCTATCGCACGGGCACGGTGTGGTTCGACGACCTCTCGCTGAAAGAGGGTGCGGATCCGGCCAACGGGATCGAGCGCCTGCAGAACGGGGGCTTCGAGGAGACGGGCGGGAGGAGCCGGCTCATCGACGTGGCGGCGACGGACGGGAAGCTCGACATCCCCGCCTACTCCGGCCGCGTCTACCTCTACGCCTCGGGCACGGGCGATGACCTCTACCAGCCCGGGCCGCGCCTCACGGTCGTCACGCAGCCCGCCATGGGCCTCGTGCGGTTCAGGGTCGATGGCTTCGACTACTGGACGCATAGCGGCCGCTGGACGACCGAGTACATCCTGGGGCCCGACTTCGGCAGGTTCCACATCGTCTTCGATGCGCCGGGCAAGCACACCGTCGAGATCGTCGATGTGGTCCCAGCCGACATGAAGACACCGGCGGGCTACGGCTCGGGCGAGCGTCTTGGCCAGTTCATGGACCCTTCGCAGCCCACGAAGCCCAGCGAGGGCCGGAAGTTCCGCTTCCGCGAGTGGACCGGCCCTCTCGCCTCAAGGGATGCAGA
>VGFB01001091.1 GCA_016869015.1 Armatimonadota bacterium | reverse complement strand
GCGGGGAAGCGTCTCGGTGCCCAAGGGGAAGGTGCAGGCGCTGTGGTGCGGGGTGCAGGTGCCGAGGGAGGCGCGGCCCGGCGTGTATCAGGGCGCAGTGACGGTGTCGGCGGAGGAGATGGCCGACTGTGCGGTTCCGATTGAGCTCACAGTGCGCGAGGAGGAGCTGGAAGACAGCGGCGTCAGCGACCTGGGCGGCATGGCACGGCTGAAGTGGCTGAACTCCACCATCGGCCTGGATGAGGAGGTCGTCGCGCCGTATACGCCCCTGCGCGTGGAGGGGCGAGCCGTCCACTGTCTGGGCCGCGAGGTGCGATGGGATGAGGCGGGCTGGCTGCGCAGCATCCGGTGCGGCGAGCGCGAGGTGCTGGCGGGTCCTCTGGCCCTCGCGGTGACCGCGCCCACCGGCGAAGTGGCGTGGCGCGGGGAGCCGGCGCGGATCGCGCACGAGTCGCCGGGGGTGGTGTCGTGGCGCGCGTCGCGTCGCGCCGGGACACTCGGCCTGGAGTGCGAGGCCAAGATGGAAGCCGACGGGTACCTGAACTACCGGCTGACCCTCGCGGCCGGGGAGGCGACGGAGCTGCAGGATGTTCGGCTGGAGTTGCCCGTGCGGCGCGAGGTGGCGACCTACATGATGGGTCTGGGTCGACGCGGCGGGGTGAGGCCGGAGCGCTGGGAGTGGAAGTGGGACCCCGGTCGCGCGAACAACATGCTGTGGATCGGCGACGTACACGCCGGCCTGCACCTGAAGCTGAAGGGCCCGGGGGATGAGTGGCACCTGTGGGGCGTGGAGAGCGGCGCTCTGGACGCTTGGGGGAACGGCGGCCGGGGCGGCTGCAGCGTAACGGAGGAAGGTGAGGACACCGTCCTCGTGCGCGTCCACACCGGCCCGCGCCGCCTGGAGGCCGGGCAGCGCCTGGAGCTGTGCTTCGGGCTGCTGGTCACCCCGGTGAAGCCGCTGAACCCGGACCACTGGCGCCAGCGCTACATCCACGAGTACTACACCGTGCCCGATCTCGACAGCGTGGTGGCCGACGGGGCCAACATCATCAACATCCACCAGGGCAACGAGCACAACCCCTACATCAACTACCCGTTCCTGAGCACCGATAGGCTGGCGGCCTACGTCACGGCGGCACACGCGCGGGGCCTGAAGGTGAAGACCTACTACACCGTGCGGGAGTTGAGCAACTTCACGCGCGAGATCTTCGCGCTGCGGAGTCTGGGCCACGAGGTGTTCACCGGCGGGGGAGGCGCCGGAGACTCGTGGCTGCAGGAGCACCTCGTCAGCGACTACGCAGCCGCCTGGCACCAGCCCTACGCGAACGGCGAGGTGGATGCGGCCATCGTGACGCAGGGGCTGAGCCGCTGGCACAACTATTACCTCGAGGGCCTGGGGTGGCTCATCGCCAACGTGGGGATCGACGGGCTGTACCTCGACGGGATCGGGTATGACCGGGAGATCATGAAGCGCGTGCGGAAGGTGATGGACCGGTCCCGCCCGGGCTGCCTGATCGACTTCCACTCCGGCAACTCGTTCGACTACGCCGACGGTCAGGCCAGCCCCGCCTGCCTGTACCTGGAGCACTTCCCCTACATCGACAGCCTCTGGTTCGGGGAGATGTACGACTACGATCTGCCGCCCGATTACTGGCTGGTCGAGGTCTCGGGGATCCCCTTCGGGCTCTACGGCGAGATGCTGCAGAACGGCGGGAACCCCTGGCGGGGGATGCTGTACGGGATGACGAACCGCCTGCACTGGCAGGGCGACCCGCGCGCGATCTGGCAACTGTGGGATGTGTTCGGCATCGCCGATGCGACGATGATCGGCTACTGGGAGCCCGACTGCCCCGTCCGCACCGATCACCCCGAGGTCCTGGCGACCGTGTACCGCAAGCCTGGAGGGAGCCTGCTGTCGATCGCGAGCTGGGCGAAGCGGAAGGCGACCTGCCGACTGACCATCGACTGGAAGGCGCTGGGGCTGGACCCGAAGCGCGCACACCTCTTCGCGCCCGAGGTGAAGGGGTTCCAGCCGTGCCGGCTCTACTCGCCCGAGGAGGCCCTTCCCCTGCCGCCCGGCCGCGGGTGGCTCTTCCTCCTCGACGAAGAGCCTCACGAGGCCCCGCCTCAGGTCGATGCCTACGCGAAGCGGCGGGTGATCCTGGAGGACGACTTCGGACGGGACGCCCTCGGCGAGGCCTACACGACGGCCCTCTCCGAGCGGGGGAGCGCATCGGTCGAGTCGCGCGACGGCGCGGTGCAGATCGCGGGCACGGACAACTGCTACGCCTACGCCGAGCGGGCACTGCCTCCCGGCGCGACCCTCGTGCAGTGCGTCGTCGACACGGGCACCGACATGGGG
>VGFB01001090.1 GCA_016869015.1 Armatimonadota bacterium | reverse complement strand
CTCCTCCTCTTCTTCCTTCACCTTCCCCGTGCGACGTCGCTCCTCCAACTCGGCCTTGGCCTTGGCCTGATCCTCGAAGCGCTTCGTGATGGCCTCGAGCGCTTCCTCGGTCATCTCCGGGCGTCGCTCCAGGATCGCGGTCATGGTCGGCACGCACAGCTTGCGGTCCGTCACGTCCAGCCCCGAGAGGCAGAGCAGCGACAGGGACTGCACCGCCACCACCCGCGTGTCCATCTCCGCGTCCTCGTCGGCGACCACGCCGAGTAGGTCGGAGGCCGCCGGTCCGTAGCCCACCTTCCCCAGCGCCCACACCGCGGCCCGTCGCACGGGCAGCCACTCGTCGTGCAGCAGCCCCACGAGCGCCGGGCCGGCCTGCGGCGTGCCGACCTCGCCCAGCAGCAGCGCCGCCCGCATCCGTTCCTTCCGCCGCGGGCTTCCCGTGCGCCGGATCAACTCGTCCTCAATCTTGGGGCCCCGCTTCTTGAGCTCCTCCATCGTGTCCTTCGCGATGTCCGGAGCATCGGTGCCCAGGTCGCCGAGGAGTTCCTGGGTCTTCTTCGCGCGCTGCAGCTCCGCCACGATGAAGCCCCCGACGATCAGCACAACGATGACGCCCACAATCACATAGGTCCGTGCTCGCATGGAGTCCTGCTCCCAATCCGCGGCGGCCGATCGCGCGCCGCTCCGCGGGCCTCGGCTACATCACATCCAGCAGCTTCTCCAGTTCGGCCTGCGCCTGCCCGATCTTCTCCGGCGAGGGCTTCTCCTCGTCCGGAAGTGCCTGACAGTAGTCTCGCGCCATCTTGTCACCCGTCACCCAGAGAGTGACGGCGAACCACTCGCTCAACTCCTCCTGCCCCTCGACTCCGCGGACCTCGTTCCGGGCACGCAGCAGATACGGGTCGACGGCGACGTTCCCCAGCTTGCCCAGAATCGCCGCCGCGAAGGGCCGCTCGGACTTCTCGGCCCCCTTCAGGAAGTCGATGGCCGGCGTCACTGCCGCCTCGCCGATCTGAGCGATGGACAGCCCGAGTTCGGCCTTCAGGATCGGGTCCCGCGCCGACCGCGCCAGCTTAATGAGAGTGTTGGCGGCCTCGAGGGCCTCGGGGGAGCGGCCTTCGCTCTCCTCCGAAAGGCGCCGGCCGATGTTGCCGATCGCTGCGGACGCCAGAGCGGCGCCGGCCCCGCCCGCCTCGCAGAGGGGGATGAGGACCGGCACCGACGAGTTCGTGCCCAGCAGCCCCAGCGCCTTGATCGACTCCTGCCGCACGTCCTGGGCAACCTGCGCGTCCTTCACCGCCGCCTCGAGCACGGCGGGAACGCGGGCCCGCGCCACCGCCACCGCCGCCGTAGTCTGCAGCTCGGGATCCTTGGCCTTCAGTCGCTTGCCCAGCTCGCCGACCGCCCAGTCCCGGTTGCCCTGCACGGCGGTTCGGCGGGCCACGGTCGACATCCCGACGACCGCCGCGTACCGCGGCCCCGGGTCGTCCCCGTCTGCAAGGCGCTGGAGGTTGCCCTGCGCCTGCGCGTCGGTTCCGGCCACGAGGGCGTCGGTCCACTCCGCGATGTCGTTCATCATGCGCTGAGGCACGCTGTGAGCCTCGCCCGCCGTGGTCGCGCTGGCGACCGCGGCCTGTAGCTCCTCCTGCCCGCCGACATGCTCGGCCAGCAGGATGGCCGAACGTCGACGGACATCGACGTCGGACGCGTCGAGCAGCCCCGCCAACTGCGGAAGCGTCGGCGGGTCATACCACTCCAGCAGCCGATCCATGGTCGCGGCGCGGACCGCGGCGTCGCGGTCCTGAAGCAGCGCGACCAGCGTGGGGGTCGCCCGGGCATCACCCAGCTGCACCAGCGCGGACGCCACCGCCATGCGCACCGGCGGCGACGGGTCTTGCGCGGCATCCAGCAGCGGCTTCACCGCATCGGCGTAACCCGTCCCGCCGAGGGCCTTGGCCGCCGCCGCCCGGGTCGAGGCTGAAGGGCTCTCCGCGAGGATGCGGGACGCCGGCTTCCAGGCATCGTAACCGATGTCGCCGAGCGCGATCGACACCCACTTGAGCACCTGCGGGTCGCCGGTGGAGAGGCTCTGCACGAGCGAGGGAACGGCGGGCCCGCCGATCGCGGCCAGCGCCTGCTCGGCCGTGTAGGCAATCCGCGCGCTGTCACTGCGCAGGGCCTGCACGAGGGCGGGCACGGCGGCGGATCCAAGCTTGGCCAACGCGTCCTTGGCGGCGTAGTAGACCTTCCAGTCGTCGTCTCCGAGGGCCTGCACCAGGCTGGGGATCACCTCGGGCGTCGCCAGCTCCCGCAGCGCGTTCGCCGCTGTCTGCCGCACGGCAACCTGGCTGTCCACGAGTGACTTCT
>VGFB01001089.1 GCA_016869015.1 Armatimonadota bacterium | reverse complement strand
GGGCGTTGACTTCAGGTAAGGGCCGCAGCGCGCAACGCCGGTGGCGGTGTGGCCGTCCTGGAACCGACCCATGCTGACGCCTCTTGCGGTTCGGCCGTACCGGATGTTGTGCGCGATCTGTGCTCTCGGCGAGGGCAGGCGCACGCCTCTCGCGGAGGCGGTGCGGGAATCGCCGGATCGGCCGGTGAGGATCGTGTGCAATGCGGGGGATGTGTATGCCTACCAGGACCCGGGGGTGAGGGAGGATACGCCGGAGGGCGCGGACTACAACCGGAAGCGGGACCTGGACATCCTGCAGCGGATGAGTTGGCCGCCGGGGATTGTGCTGCCGGCGCGGACGGCGTTCATGATGCTGCTCGAACGCATCCCGACCGTCGAGGGCCTCTGCGGGTACGAGACGGTGACCGCCGAAGGTTGGCGGGGCTGCGAGCGGGCGCACAGCGGGGCCTATGAGCGGGGGCGCGCGGGGGACATCGCGGCGCTCATCCCGCCGAGGCCCCAGGAGGAGCTGCAGGCCGAGAAGGCGCGGTCGATCCAGGCGCTGCACGAGGCGGAGGAGGTCAGCATCCGGCCGCACATCCTGCTGTGCGCGGTGTGCCAGTACGGCAACGGCGTGCGGCCGCCCTACCCGCCGGACAACCTGCCGGAGCTGCTGCAGCTCATCCTGCACGAGAAGCCCGACCTGCCGATCCGGATGGCGCGCGGCGCGGACTGGATGATGTGCGCCCCCTGCCCGGCGCGCGTGCCCGAGCTGAACGCGTGTGTGAACGTGCTCGGCTCCGGCGGGCTATCCAACGAGAAGCGCGACCTGGACCTGCTGCAGGTCCTCGGGCTGCAGTTCGGCAGCGTGATGCCGGCGCGCGAGCTGTACCGCCTCATCTTCGAGCGAGTCCCCTCAACTGCCCCCATCTGCCAGCGCGAGGGCAACGTTTCCCCGGGCTGCTGGTGGGACGGCTGCGGGGAGAGCAACGTGACTGCCGGCAACCCCCGCTACGACCAGGGCCGGCGGGGGCTGATGGCAGTGATGAATCAGACGTGAGGAGCGCGAAGTGGACGGCTGGCCGCATCAGGCCTTGTCGAGGATGTCGTGCTTGCCGATCCGGATGAGCACGTACGCGTCTGGCGCGATCGAGAACAGGAAGCGATAGCTCATGCTGATGCTGCCCTCGAAAACGCCCTCAAGCCGGCGAACACGCTTGACCCGCAGAGATGGATGGGCGATGTTCCGCACAAGGTAGGCGAGCTTCCGGTCAACCCGCTTGCGCACCTTAGCGGGCAGGGCCTCATAGTCCCGGACGAACCGGTCAGTCCTGACCAACTCCACGGTGCAGTTCCGAGAGGAGGGATTCGAGGTCCTTGTGCCTCCTCACGCGACCGGCCGCCATGTCGTCCAGCCCCTCCTGGAGCATCCGCTCACCTTCGGCCGACAGCTCAACCTCGGGCAGCTTGTCCAGGAATGCCTGGGGGACCATCACGATGCGGCCCGCCTCTACGCCGACTTGGAGGTAGTCGCCCTCCTCGATGCCTAGGCTCCGGCGCACACGGGCCGGCAAGGTAACCTGTGCCCGATCGCGCACTCGCACCAGGACCATCAGACTCGCCTCCCTGACTGACAGGGGCATCTTCGGACTGAGGTTGGAAAATCCGACATTCGTATCATAGCTCGACCCACGGCCTCAAGTCAATGCCGTCCGGGGGGGAGGGAGCCAACCGAGCTACGAGGGCGGGCCATCATTGGGCTTCCGGTACCGGGGTTCCCGCGACCGGGCACACTGTGGTGCGAGCCGGTTCGACTCGCACCGCAACTTCCCGGTTTGCAGGTTACGGCTCATCCTCGCCGCCGAACATCATGCCCATTCCGCCGGCGCCGGGCATCTTCATGCCCATCCATTCCGAGCGGATCTTGCCGTAGACGACGAGGCCGTCGGTGTTCGCGTAGAAGTCGTTGCCGATGGCGGTGACGGTGAGGGTGAACATCGTGGACTCGGCCGGGAAGATCTCGGCCGGGACCCGGCAACTGGTCGTGTCGCCGGGCAGCAGGATGCCATTGTCGAGGTCGTCCTGGATACTGGCCTCCACCGTGTAGTCTGCCTGGACCCGGTCGGGCGGCTGGTTCTGGGTGCTGACCCACTGGATGGTGGTCATGTCCTGGGTGTCGCCCAGCATCGCCACGGCGTGCAAGATGTAACCTCGGGCCCCGGCTACGGGCTCCCAGGTCACGTCGATCCCCTCCGGCAGGTTCACCTCACTCAGTGTTTCGGGCTGGGTCACGTTGATCGGCGCCAGGAAGCCGTCGAGCACCGCTGTGCCGCCCGTGTTCAGCACATACTCGCCGCCGCCTACCGCCCGCTTCGGAAGGTCGCCCTG
>VGFB01001088.1 GCA_016869015.1 Armatimonadota bacterium | reverse complement strand
CTGCTGAAGCCTCTGATCGGGCGGGTTGGAAGGACCCTCGGCAGACCCATGGCGGTTGGCTCCCTCTCGGCAGAGGGCGGCCGGGGCGCAGCGATCCGGGAGTTCACCACGTACCAGCGGGCGAGAGTCGGCGGGATCGGGACCGTCCCGGACGTGGTTGTCGTCGCCATCGACGCGAACTGCCACGCCGCCACCGAAGCGCGCGCTATAATCACCCGTGCGCTCCGGCCCGAGTTCGCGGACCTCTGCATCCCGGCGTGCCCCGATCCGCACATCGAGCGGTGGTACCTGGCCGACCTCCAGGCCTTCCACGAGGTCGTGGGCCACACGCCACACGTGCCCGAGGCCAAGTGCGAGCGCGACCTGTACAAGGGTATCCTCGCGCAGGCGGTGGTTGAGGCGGGCCATCCCGCGACTCTCGGCGGAATCGAGTTCGCGCGTGAATTGGCGGAGGCGATGGACCTCGTCCGCGCGGGGAGGGCGGTACGAAGCCTCGGACGCTTCATTGGCGAGCTGCGCGCGAGGCTCAGACTCGTCTGACGACGGGTCCGCTGTGGGATGAGCGCATAGGAGGATGTTCGTCTGATGCGGAGACTTCGACTCACGCTGCTTCGCGGCTTTCTCATGGTTCCGGCAGCTGCGGCCGCCTGTGCGACCCTTGGTTGGGCTCTCGCCCAGACCGATCCGCCTCCCACGGAGCCGACCTGGACCTCGCTGTTCAACGGCACGGACCTGGCCGGTTGGAAGGCGACGGGCAACGCGAAGTGGACGGTGCAGGACGGCGTGCTGATCGGCGAGCAGAATGCCGGCCAGCCCGGGGACTTGTGGACGGAGAGGGAGTACGACAACTTCGAGCTGAGCGTCACGTTCAAGATGGTGTGGCCGGGCAACAGCGGCGTGTGGTTCCGGTGCCCGGATAAGCAGCCGGGCTATCAGATGGACATCCTGGACAAGCAGGAGTACGGCGTCACGGTCGGGACGATCTACGCGAACGGCTTCCTCTCCCGCAACGAGGATGAGTCGATCGTCAACCTGAACGACTGGAACACCGTACTCATCCTCTGCGATGGGCCCCGCCTCGTCGTGACACTCAACGGACATCAGACCGCCGATGTGACCGACGAGAGGTTCGCGAAGGGCCGCATCGGCTTCCAGGTGCACGCGGGCGACCACTACGCGCCGATGCGGATCATGGTGAAGGAGTGTAAGCTGCGGCGGGTGCTCAGCCAGGCCGAAGCCGAGGCGGCGGCGGTCAACCGGCAGTGCTTTGTGTGCCATGTGGACTACACGGAGGAGCCCCTCACGCTGACCCACCAGGAACAGGGCGTCTCCTGCGCGACCTGCCACGGCGAGAGCAAGCTGCACATCGACGATGAGGACCGCAAGACGGCGCCCGACCGCATGATCGCCCATCACAAGGTGGCGAGGTTCTGTCGCACCTGCCACGCTGAGATCGCCGAGGCCTGCCCGAACGCAACCCCGCCGACCGACGACGAACCCGAGCAGGCCTGCACCGAGTGCCACGGCAAGCACAAGCTGGAGCCGGATGAGTGAGGGGGGAGAACCGCTGCCGTGCGCCAGGGCCTGGGCAAGGCCGACATCCGGCCGATCCTCGATGAGCTGAAGGCCGGTCTGCAGGCCATCTACGGCCCCCGCCTGCGGCAGGTCCTCCTCTTCGGCTCCTACGCGCGCGGGGAGGCGGAGGATGGCTCCGATATCGACGTGGCGATCGTGCTGGACGACGTGGCAAGCGTCGCGGAGGAGCGAGACCGAACCGGAGACCTCAGCTACGCGCTGTCCCTCGACAACGATCTGGTCATCCAGACGACATTCCTGCGGCGGCGCGATGTTGAGGAGCCCTGGGGACCCTTCCACGCCAACGTCAGCCGGGAGGGAGTACCCGCATGACCCAATCCATACCCTTCCTGTTGGCGAAGGCTCGGCGTAACGTCGACGCTGCTCAGCGCCTCCTTGACGACGGGGATACCGACATCGCGGCTGAAGCCGCTCCTACAACACCAGGATCGGGAATCGCGGATTCCCATTTGGTGTGCCGTCACTCGTGATCATCGGGATGAACCGGAGGCAAAGGCAACAGGGGACAGTCCCTGCGCCGCAGGGACGGGACTTGGACAGTCCCTGACGTCGGCGTACCCTCTCGACTGCGATGCCCGGCACTCCCATCATGACGAGTGACACTGGATTAGTGGTCTGTCAGCCGTGAAGCCTTGGGTCGTCGTGGGTCGGCTCACCAGAGCCGACAGAGCCTTCAGGTCAATGCCGGACGGCGTCGGCTCTGGTGAGCCGACCCACGACGACAAACGGCAACTGCCGGAATCACGGCTGACAAGGCACTAGGCGGCCCTT
>VGFB01001087.1 GCA_016869015.1 Armatimonadota bacterium | reverse complement strand
GTCGGCGCCGCCGAGCGACAGGCGGAGTTCCGGCATCTACGGCCGCTGTGCGCCTATGCTCGTCCTGGAGATGATACGGCCATCCCGAAGGCGGCGCTGTTCTGCTCGGGGATCCTGCGCGAGGACGCCTCCGTCTCACTGCGCGAGCAGCTGGAGCGGTTCGGCCGGGGGGTGGAGCTGGCGTTCCGCTGCGATGTGCCGATCGGCTCGGGGCTGGGGTCCAGCAGCATCCTGGGCGCCGCGATCCTGGCGGCCCTGGCCGGGCTCTGCGGACGGAACCCGACTCCCGCGGAGCTCTTCGAGGAGGTCTTGCAGCTCGAGCAGATGCTGACGACGGGCGGCGGCTGGCAGGATCAGGTGGGTGGAGTCACCGGCGGCATCAAGATGACCACCAGCAAGCCCGGCAGCCCCCAGGAGCTCCGTGCCAGGCGCGTCAAGCTCTCCGCGCCGGTCGCCGACGAACTCCACCGCCGGATGCTGCTATACCACACCGGTTACACCAGGGTCGCGAAGGACATCCTCGAGAGCGTGATGGGCCGATACATCGCGCGAGAGCCTGCCGTGGTGGCCGCCCTGGGGGAACTCAAGGGGCTGGCGCGGCTCGCCGAGAGAGGGCTTCGCTCCGGCGGCCTGGATGACGTTGGGGTCGCCATGAGCGAGCAGTGGAGGCGCAACAAGGTGCTCGACCCCGACAGCACGAACCCGAAGATCGACGCCCTGTTCGAGGCGCTGACCCCGCTGGTCTGCGGGGCCAAGCTCGCGGGCGCCGGCGGCGGGGGCTTTCTGGCGGTGATGCGTTGGGGCCCCGACGGCAGCCCCAGCGCCGAGCGGATCGTCAGGGTCCTGGCCCGGATGGCGCCGGAGGGCCGGCCTTACGCGTTCGAGATCAATGACCGTGGACTGCAGTTGCGCGTGGAGTGAAGCGCGCGGCGAGAAG
Source organism: Armatimonadota bacterium (assembly GCA_016869015.1). GTDB lineage: Bacteria > Armatimonadota > Zipacnadia > Zipacnadales > VGFC01 > VGFC01. Next base: position 1,434 of record VGFB01001087.1, on the reverse strand, counting down.
CCAAGCGGCGCGGAGGACCACCGTGGTGACCAAGACTGAGCCCGGGCTCGCAGGCAGACCGACAGTTCGTTGGGCGGTGTTGCTCGGCGTCATGGCCGTCGGGACGCTCGGGCGAAACGGCTGGAGTCAGGATGCGCCGGCGGAAGACGCGTCCTATCGCATCAAGGCGGGCGATACGCTGGAGATCGTGGCCGACGTCGGTCGCACGCCCTTTGTAGCGCCGGTGCGCGTGCAGGTCTGTCCGGACGGGCGGTTCTCCTACCCGGAGGCCGGGGACGTGCCGGCCGCAGGCCGGACGCGTCTGGAAATCGCCGACACGATCCGGCAGTCCTTGCTGCGCGTCTACCGACAGGTGACCGTCGCGGTGAACGTCAGCGGTTTCCGCGACCGCAAGGTGTTCGTGTGGGGCGAGGTGCTGCGTCCGGGGCCGCTGCCGATCACGACCGAGTCGATCCCGCTGGCCCAAGCCATCGCGGGCACCGGAGGCTACAAGCCGACGGCCGCCGGCGGCGTCCTGTATCGGGCCGGGCTTCCGGGGCAGCAGCTGACCGTGGAGGAGCTCGGGAGCAGCCTTGACCTCCTGCTACAGCCCGATGATGTGGTGATGGTGGCGGCGACGGAGCCGCTCACCATCGTGGGCGAGGTCCGCAGCCCCGTCTCCGTTTCCCTGCCCTCAGGCGCGCGCGTGCTGGACGCGCTGGCCGCCGTCGGCAACTTCACTCCGGACGCCGACTTGATGAGCGTGCTCCTGATCGATCGACAGAACCAGGTCCGGCGCATCAATCTCAAGCAGATCCTGACCGATCCTGAGCCTGAGGACAACCCGCTGGTGGCAGGCTACCAGTTCCTGGTCATCCCGCCCCGCGCTGCGACGGCCGTTGCCGGGGAGGTCACGCGTCCGGGCGTGTACGTATCGAGCGCCGACGCGATGGTGTCGACGCTGATCGCGCAGGCGGGCGGGCTGACGCTCTATGCCGGCTCCAAGGCCACGGCAGTGGATGAGACGGGGAACATCGTGGAGGTGGATCTCCAGGCGGCGATGAGCGCCCCGGGCTCGTCGGCCGATCTGCTGGTGAAAGACCTGCGCTCGCTGATCGTCCCGCGCGAGCGGCGGGAGGTGGTGGTGTTCGGGGAGGTCTTGCGTGCTGGGGCCTTCCAGCCCGATCACCTTCCGATCACCCTGTCGGCGGCCATCGCCCAGGCGGGTGGGCTCGGGAAGGACGCCGATCCGCACTCCGTCTCGCTCTACCGCGCGGACGGCACGTTTGAGACGCTGGACATCGACCCGCCCGCCGGCGCCGGGAGTCCCGAGCGGGTCGCGGTGCTGAGTCGACCGCTGGGCGACGGGGATGTTGTCGTGGTCGGCAGGCGCCAGGCGCGAGTGACCGTCCTGGGCGCGGTCGAGGCACCGGGGGTCTACACTTTCTCCGAAGA
>VGFB01001086.1 GCA_016869015.1 Armatimonadota bacterium | reverse complement strand
GTCGTCTCCAGGTCACCACCCCATCTTCCTCAGCTGTTGCAGGAATTCCTCGTAGGACGTCCGCTTCTCCTTCACCAGGGTCTTGATGGCGCTCGCGAACGATTCCAGGTCGCCGGCGAGGTCGCGCGGCGTCTTCCCGATGCGCTCGTAGGCGTCCCGCAGCCGCTTGCTCCCCTTCACCACGGCATTGATGTTGGCCGGCGCATACTTGTCCGTCCTTGGGTCCCATTCGAATATCGGCTCGTACCCGAACTTCCCGCCGCCCTGGACCTCGTAGATCTCCGTGACCCTCCTCTCCCCGCCCGCGGCAATCTGCTTGATCAACGGCACCGCCCAGATATTCTGCAACGCGTCGTCCATCAGGCCGAGCTGGTTGAGCCGGAAGACGAGCTCCTCCATCGAGCCGGCGTGGAAGCTGGAGATCCCGCCGTGCCCCGTGGCCACCGCATCGAAGAGGTCGCGCGTCTCCTCCTTCCTCGACTCGCCGACGACGATGTAGTCGCCGCGGTGCCTCAGCGCGATCTTTGTCAGCTTGCTGTAGTCCACGTCGAAGCGCTTCTCCAGCGAGGTCCCCACCCGGGTGTACAGCGGCGTCCAGTTCTTGTGGGGCAGGTACAGCTCCGCCGTGTCCTCGATGGTGATGATCTTCGCCGTCTCCGGCAGCGTCGACAGCAGCGCGTTGACCAGCGTGGTCTTGCCCGTCCCCATGCCGCCGATGAACAGCGGGAATAGCTTCTCCCTGGCCCCGACCGCAAGATAAGCAGCCATCAGCGGCGACAGCATGTGCTGGCCCACCAGCTCCGCCAGCGACAGCGGCGCGTCCGGGCGCTTGCGGATGTCCAGGCACGAGCCGCCCGACACCTCCTTGCCGTAGGTCACCGCGATCCTGTGCCCCTCGGGCGTGGCGCCGTCGCCGATCGGGAACGCCGTCGACACGGTCTTGCCGCACTTCTGCGCCAGCCTCTGGCAGAAGGTGTTGAAGTCCTCCTCGGAGTCGAACCTGATGTTGGTGGCCATCCAGCGGTATTGCGGGAACTTGCGGTGCCTGACGTAGGCCACGCGGTGGGTCACCGAGATCTCCTCCACGTTGGGGTCCAGCATCGGCACATGCAGCTGCCAGTAGCCGAACAGGTTCTTGCCGATGTAGTAGCGATACTTGGCCATCGCCTGCTTGGTCATGTCCACCAGGCCCAGGTCCCGCGCCGCCCGCCACATCGCCGCCTCCACGTGCGCCGGTGAGTCCAGCCTCTCCTCGGGTCGCATCGAGCGCGTGATCTCCTCCATCAGCGCCACGTAGACCCTCTCCTCGTCGACGAGCCCCGGCTTGCCTGCCTTCCTCAGTTCGGGTTCGTTGACTACGTACGTGGCCATGCCGTCCTTCTCGACGATGTGCACCGCGGCCGCCCACTCTCCCTTCTCCCCTCCGACGGTGTAGCGTCCCTCCTTGCTGTCCAGCAGTCGGCCCTCCATCGCGCCCGAGAGCGGTTCGGCCCGGAACCACAGCCCTGTCGCCGGCGGGCTCGGCGGCAGCAGCACGTTCAGCGGGTTCAGCCTCGACAGGAACGACCGCTGCTTCCTGATCTCCTTGACTTCCTTGGGCGTTTCCTTCTCGCCCTTCTCTCCCTCGCTATTCTTCTTCAACTTCAAGTTCCTCCCCAGAATAGATTGCCCAGCGCCGTCAGGGCCCCGAGCTTTCCGGACGTCCCCACGGCGATGTCGCGATTCTCCAGCGGCGGCACTACCAATAGGCCCTGCCATGCCGGCCGCATCCCGTCGCGCTTCTCCAGGATGGCGACGATCACCGCGGCCTCGGTCCCGTAGTTCGACAGCTTCACCGTCCTGTTCTCCCCGACCCCGACCGCCGCCACCGTCAGCAACTCCTTGCCGCGCTGCGCCTCCAGCTCCGAGGCCAGCTTCGCCGAGTAGGTGTACGAGGAGTTCGCCCTCAGCACCGCGGTCACGAACGAGAGCACGACGACGATGAGCAGCGCCATCACGATCACCAGCACCGCCGTGCCGTTCTCCTCCCTGCGCAGCGGCCGCCCGCTCACGTCCCCAGCCTCCACACGTACCACGCGCCCCACCTGGTCTCCAGAGTCAGGTAGTTCACCTCGCCCTGCGGCAGGTCGAAGGTCATCTCGACGAGCTGCTTGGGCTCGACGATGCTGTCGGTGATGGCGTCGCCGCTGAGCCCGTCCCGGATGTGGCGCGGTTGGGTCGCGGCATTGTCGATGAACGTGCGCACCAGCTCGGCGTCCTCGGTGCCGTAGTTGTAGACATACGCCTTGAGCGTGCCCGCGGCCCGGTTCTCCGCTTGGTAGACTAGCGTCAGCAGCTGCGCGGACCTGTGCTCGCTGGCGGCGAGCATGTCG
>VGFB01001085.1 GCA_016869015.1 Armatimonadota bacterium | reverse complement strand
GTAGGAGGGGGAAATAACGGTGGCGTCCCGCTCAAGAACCAGGCGCGCCTTCGGGCCGGGCAGGTTGTAGGTCTTCACCAGCCTACTCCTCTACGGGTGTCTGGGGTGGCACAGCGGTTCGGGCTCCCGCCGTCGAGCGGGCGGGCCTGTGGCACGGGCTTCGGGGTGAAGCTCCGAGGTGGATTCTATCACAGGGCGTTGGCCCCGGACGCGTTCCGTTGTATAAACGATGTGAGGCATCCCCGCCTCACTTCGCCGAACAGGAGAAGAAGCGCATGGATGAGCGGCCCTGGCTCAAGAGCTACGATTCCGGCGTCCCGAAGCACATCGAATTCCCCAAGGTAACCCTCACCCATCTCCTGGAGGAATCGGCTCGCAAGTATCCCGACCGTCCCTGCGCGATCTTCAACGGCGGCTCCGTGACCTACGCCCAGGTGAACGAGCTGAGCGATCGGCTGGCCGGGGCGCTGGCGGCCATGGGCGTGAAACGCGGCGACCCGGTGGGCATCTTCATGCCCAACACGCCGCAGTTCGTGATCGCCTTCTTTGCCATCCTCAAGGCCGGCGGGGCGGTCGTCGCCACCAACCCGCTCTATACGCCGCGCGAGATCGAGCACCAGATGAAGGACGCCGGGTGCGAGATCATGCTCGTCATGAGCAACTTCTACAGCAAGACCAAAGAGGTCCAGAACAGAACGCGTCTCAAGACGCTCATCGTGACCAACGTCAAAGAGTACCTGCCGCCCGTGCTCAAGGTGCTCTTCACGCTTGCCAAGGAGAAGAAGGGCGGGCACCGGGTCACGCTGGGCTCCGGAGACGTCTTGTTCCAGGACCTGCTGGCCAAGTACAAGGCGGCGGACCGCCCCAAGCTGGCCCTGACGTCTGAGGACCTGGCGATCTTCCAGTACAGCGGCGGGACCACCGGGCTGTCGAAGGCAGCCGTCTCCAGCCATTTCAATCTGGTGGTCAACGCCCTGCAGATCAAGGCCTGGATGCCGGACGTGCAGATGGGCAGCGAGACGGTCCTGATGGCCATCCCGTTATTCCATGTCTACGGCATGGTGGCGGGGATGATGTTCGCCATCTCCACCGGCGCATCGATGGTCATGGTGCCGAACCCGCGCGACCTGAAGGATGTGCTGCACAACATCGACCGCTACCACCCGTCGATCTTCCCGGGCGTGCCGACGATGTACAACGCCATCAACAACCACCCGGAGGTCATCGCCGGCAAGCACGACTTGCGCTCCATCAAGGCCTGCATCTCCGGCTCGGCCCCGCTGATGCGTGAGACCAAGGAGCGCTTCGAGAAGATCACCGGCGGCAAGCTGGTGGAGGGCTACGGCCTCTCCGAGGCGCCGACGGCCACGCACTGCAACCCACTCTACAGCAAGGAGCCTCGCAGTGGTTCGATCGGGCTGCCGCTGCCGAACGTCGATTGCCGCATCGTCTCGCTGGACGACGGCGTGACGGACATGAAGGTGGGCGAGATCGGCGAGCTGGCCATCCGCAGCCCCAATGTGATGAAGGGCTACCACAACATGCCCACCGAGACGGCCAACTCGCTACGCGACGGGTGGCTGTTCACCGGCGACATCGCCCGCATGGACGCGGACGGGTACTTCTACATCGTCGATCGCAAGAAGGAGCTGATCAAGCCGGGTGGGTACCAGGTGTGGCCGCGCGAGGTCGAAGAAGTCATCACGGAGCACCCCAAGGTGCTGGAGTGCGGGGTGGCCGGCATTCCCGATGCCTACCGCGGGGAGACGGTCAAGGCCTGGGTGGTGATGAAGCCGGGGCAGACGATGACCCCCGACGACGTGCGGGCCTGGTGCAAGGAGCGCCTGGCGCCCTTCAAGGTCCCCACGGCCGTGGAGTTTCGGCCGGAGCTGCCCAAGACGACGGTGGGCAAGATCCTGCGGCGCGAGCTCGTGCGGCAGGACCGTGAGAAGCAGCCGGACGCCAAGCCCGAGCCGGTCGGCTGAGCGCACGCCGGTCGCTGCAAACAAGCGAGCCCTCCGCAAGGAGGGCTCGCTGATTCGAAACGGGGGATCGTAGGTGGGCTAGGCGAGGGCCGGGGTGGGGGTGCCGCCGGTCTTGCGCGCCACCGGCTCGGTGAAGAGCTGCTCGAACTCGGTCCGGTCGATGGTCTCCACCTCCATCAGGCGCTGCGCCACGGCGTCGAGCTGGGCCCGGTACTGGGTGAGGAGAGTGCGCGCCCGCTCATGGGCCTGGTGCACCAGCACCCGGACTTCGGCGTCGATACGCTCGGCAATGCTCTCCGAGTAGTCGCGCTGCTCGGAGATCTCGCGCCCGAGGAAGATCAGTTCTTCCTTCTGGCCGTACACCAGTGGCCCGAGGGCCTCGCTCATCCCCA
>VGFB01001084.1 GCA_016869015.1 Armatimonadota bacterium | reverse complement strand
CTGCCCGGGTCGACGTACGCCATGGTGGCGCGGTGGATCTTCTGGGCCGCCGTCTCGCTCATCCCCGTCGCCGTGGGCATCCCCCTCGCCTTCGTGTTCGCGCCCCGGGTCGCGCCCTGGGCCCTGTTCCTGCTGGCATTGCCGATCGTGCTGTACGCCGCGCCGCTGCTGCAGCTGAAGAGCATGGTCGGCGACAGGAAGCGGGCCATCGAGGAGGAACTGCCCTACTTCTGCGTCTACGCCAGCACGGTCCGCGCCGCGGGCAAGGACTTCTTCTCGGCGCTGACGTCGCTGGTCGGCCGCAAGATCTTCCCGCAACTGGAGAAGGACGCCAACATGATGCGGCAGAGCGCTAGGCTCAACTCGCAGATGGGCACGCTCGAAGCTGTGGAGACGCTGGGCCGCTACTCGCCGAACCCGAAGCTGAAGACGCTGCTGCTGGGCTACAGCTCCGAGGTGCGCGCCGGCGGGGACGCCCAAAAATACTTGGAGGAGAAAACGCGCGACTACCTGCGCGACGCCGAGGGCAAGTGGAAGCGCTACACAGACTCCTTGGTCAACTTCGGCGAGATCTTCACCATCCTGCTCTTCCTGCTGCCGCTGTCGTTCATCGGCGGCGTCTTCCTCTCCCCGGGAAGCACCTCGTCGTTCGCCGGCGCCTTCATCTTCATCGGCATCCCGGCGATGGTCACCGGCGGCATCGTAGTGCTGCGGGGGATGCAGCCGAAGAACTTCGACCAGTTCCAGTCGCACCCTTGGTTTGCAGCGGTCGCAGGACTCGCCGGTCTGGGCACAGCCCTAGTGCTACGCTTCCCAGCCTGGGCCCTGATGGTGGCTCCGATGACCGCGGCCTTCGGAGCGTATGGCTGGCTCATCGTCATGGAGCGGCACCGGATCAGCGACGAGGAGGAAGGCATGGTGAACTTCCTCCGCGACATCACCGAATACCAGAAGATGGGTCGGGACCTGCCGATATCGATCAGGGAGCTGGCGGGGCAGCAGCGCTACACCAAGGCCTTCAACGCCCAGCTCAACTACGTGGCCAACAAGCTGGAGTCGGGGGAGCTGATGTCGGCAATCCACGTCCGCACAAGGAGCCGCTTCGTCCAGGTCAGCTTCTTCTGCCTCGGCATCGCCATCGAGTCGGGCGGGCAGTCGGCGAAGAGCTTCGAGCTGCTCACCCAGTTCGCCTCGGAGGTGCGGCGGCAGAGGCAGGAGGCGGTCAAATCGATGACGTTTTACAAGCTGCTCTCGGTGGCGACGCCGGTGGGGCTGGCGGCGATGTGCGCGGTGATGATCGGACTGACCGGTTCGCTGGCGACGTCGGTCTCGCCGACGGGCGCCCCGCTGCCCGCTGGCTTCGGTTCCCCCATCGTCTTCCCGCTGCCCATCGCACAGGCCATCATCATCTCCACGTCGGTGGCCATCTCGCTGCTGACAGCGTACGCCACCAGCTTCACGCTCAAGGACACCAGCTGGGTGGCGATCAACCTCGTCCTAGCCGCGGCGGCGATGGCGGTGCTGGGCCTGGGGTGACGACTCATGGACGCACGGAAAAAATCCAGCGACCACTGTTACTCTGAAATCCTGCGTACCGAGGGAACGTTCGTGCCCGACCTATTCACCCCGGCGTCGAACTCAATCGTCTAGAATCAAAAATAATCCGCACAGGACAGTTCCGGCGCGCCTCAGGGGCATCAAACAACTAGTCCAATGACCATAAGTTTAAATATAAGTTTAAACCATTATTTAAACGGAGAGCCACATGGTTGACGAGGCCAGGGTGAAGATCTACGTGACGAAGGGCAGGCACTTCATCTTCCTGCCCCGCCGCCTCACCGAAGACTCCAGCTTCCCGTTCGCGCCCAACACGGAGCTCTCGGCGCGAGTCGAGGATGGGAGGCTCGTGATAGAGAACGCTGAAGTGAAGAGGAAAGAAAAGGAGAGGAGGCGGTCCAAGTGAGTGGGATGCTGAAGATTTACTGCGCCGCGCTGTGCTCGCCAAACCCGGGCGGCGCTGGCATCGGCGGCTTCGTGGCCGTCGGGGAGAAGGCGCCATTCTTCCAGGAGACCAGCCACGTCGGCTCGGGCCCGGGCATGACCGACATGGTCGCCGAGTACAGGAACATGCAGCGGGCCCTGGAGTGGGCCATGCTGAAGCACCCAAAGAGCAAGGTGACCATCTGCACGAACTCACACCGGATCATCAACCAGCTAAACGGAACCTGGCGAGTGCGCTCGCCTGTGTTGCTCGACCTCATCGACACCATCAGGAACACGGCTGCGAAACTGCCGGCGGTCAAATACGAACTCAGGAACGACGCGACCCAGAAGCAGATCATCTCGGAGACCAAGTCCGCCCTGGCGAGGCGGCGCAGG
>VGFB01001083.1 GCA_016869015.1 Armatimonadota bacterium | reverse complement strand
CCGGTCGCGTGTCGCCGAGGCCGAGAAGCTGCTGGCCGAGCCAATCCCCGACCAGCCCGATGACCTCTACCTGGACTACTCCCGCACCGGGAACCGCGACCGCTGGCAGCGGGTCATGGGACAACGCCGCGGCCGTCTGACCGTGCTAACGTTGGCGGAGTGCGTGGAGAACCGGGGGCGCTTCATCCCGGCCCTGGAGGCCGTCATTGCTGCTCTCTGCGAGGAGAGAACGTGGGTCATGCCCGCTCACGACGGCAACCTCGCCAACTTCGAGGGGAAGATCGTCGACATCGACCTCGCCTCCTCCGCCCTGGCGTGGAACCTCGCGACGGCCGACCATCTCCTCGGCGAGAAACTGAGCTCTGGGACGCGTGAGCTCCTCCGCGAGAACGTGCGCCGGCGGGCCCTGGACCCGTTCCTCACGATGGTGCGGGGCGAGCGCAAGCCGAACTGGTGGATGCTCACCACAAACAACTGGAACGCCGTCTGCCTGGCCGGGGTCACCGGGGCGGCTCTGGCCCAGGCGGAAGCGGCGGAGGAACGCGCGCTCTTCGTCGCGGCCGCCGAGCACTACTCGCTGAACTTCCTGCAGGGCTTCACCCCCGACGGCTACTGCTCGGAGGGCCTGGGGTACTGGAACTACGGCTTCGGGCATTACGTGCTGCTCGCGGAGACCATCCATGAGGCGACCGACGGTGCCGTCGACCTGTTCGCGCGGGAGACGGTGAAGGCTCCGGCCGCCTTCGGGGCGCGTCTTGAGATCATGAACGGCGTCTACCCCTCGTTCGCCGACTGCGGCCTCTATCCCCGTCCTGCGGCAGACATCATGTGGTTCGTCAACCGGCGGTATGGCCTGGCGCTGAGCGGCTACGACCAGCAGCCGATGGGCGGGGGGAGCCTCTTTGAGGCGATGCTCTACACGCTGCCCAACTCGGCTTCGGCCGTCGAGCCCGCGTCGCCAGGGGCGGGACCTGACCCACGCACCTGGTTCGATCAGGCGGGGATCTTGATCGCCCGCCCCGGCGCCTCGCCGGCGTGCCGCCTGGGCGTCGCGCTGAAGGGCGGACACAACGCGGAGCACCACAACCACAACGATGTGGGCTCCTACGCCGTCGCGCTCGGGTCGCAGACGCCCTTGCTCGACCCCGGGGCGGAGCGCTACACCGCGCGGACCTTCAGCGCGAAGCGCTACGAGAGCAACGTGCTGAACTCCTTCGGGCATCCGGTGCCCGTGGTCGGGGGCAGGCTCCAGCGTAGCGGGCGCGAGGCCCAGGCGAAGGTGCTGGAAACGAGCTTCACGGAGGCCGCCGATACGCTGAAGCTCGACCTGAGCAGCGCCTACGACGTGCCCGAGCTGCAGACCCTCGAGCGCACCTTCGTGTACTCCCGGGAGGGCCAGGGCTCCCTCACCGTGAGCGACCGCGTCGAGTTCACGGCCCCGCAGACCTTCGGCACCGCCCTCATCACCTGCGGCTCATTCCGGCAGGTCGCCCCGGGCGAGCTCAACGTCTACGACTTCGACGAAGCGCTCCGAGTGCGCGTCGAGTCGACGGCGGGCTACGACATCCGCAGCGAGGAGATCCACGAGGACACGAGTCGCGTCCCCACCCGCATCGGGATCGATCTGGCTGAGGCCGTCACCGAGGCGACCGTCACCGTCACGATCACCCCCCTTGACCTCGCGGGCGAGGAGGGTTCGCGGGTCGCCAACGGGAGCTTCGAACACGGCGCCTTCAAGTGGCGCATCGCGGACAAGATGAGCACGATCTCCGACGAGCAGGCCCACTCGGGCCGGTGCTCGCTGAAGATCGTCGATACCGAGGCGGCGGCCGGCTCCAACATGGACTCCGCGCGCATTCCGATCGACGGACCGGGCAAGTACGAGCTCCGCGGGTGGGTGTACCCGGTCTCCGGCGACGGCGTGGGGCTCTACGTGAAGTACTGGAGCGAGGACGGGAAGCAGCTTAACGAAACGGACGAGCGGGGCTGGATCTCGGGGATCGGCAGCGTCGGTGGCGACGCGCAGGCGTGGAAGCCCTTCGCCTTCCCCTTCGAGGCTCCGGAGGGCACGCGCTTCCTCCAGATCTGGATCCACAGCGCCAACGCCGCGCAGGTCGAGGCGCATCTGGACGACATCGACATCGTGGAGGCGGGCGGGTAGGCGCGGGGCCCGATTCTCGTGAGTCGGTGGAACGAGCCCCTCGGGGCGAGGGTGAGAGCGCGGGTGAGCGGAGGGCGTCGTTGGCTGTGGGGGGCGTTGGCGCTCCGGAGGAGCGAACGATGGCTAGCCGTGGGCGAAGCCCCATAAGCGCTAAGATAATAGTTGCAGGATGTGGTGTGTTGTGGTAGGCTGTCGGCGTCGGGCTCTGCGCTGAAGGGAGGCG
>VGFB01001082.1 GCA_016869015.1 Armatimonadota bacterium | reverse complement strand
TGGCGTTCGCTCGACCGGGGCCGGAATGGTCTGCAGCACGGCCTCAACGGCCTCGGTAGGCTTGCGGCCGCGCAGGCGGCTTTCCGGATTGAGGATGATCCGGTGGCAGAAGACGGGGCCGGCACAGTACTTCACGTCGTCCGGGATGATGTAGTTGCGGCCTTCGATCGCCGCCAGCGCCTGGGAAGTGCGGTAGAGCGCGAAGGTCGCGCGCGGGCTGGCGCCCATCGCCAGGTCGGCAGAGCGGCGCGTCGCCTGCGAGACGCGCACGATGTACTCGCGGACCTTCTCGTGGACGAACACCTCGCACACAGCCCGTTGCGCCGCCAGCAGCTCCTCACCGTTGGAGACCTGTTGGATCGCGTCGATCGGGTGCTGCAGCCGCAGCCGCTCGAGCATCGTGTTCTCGTCGGGGAAAGACGGGTACCCTAGCGACATCCGGATGAGGAAGCGATCCAGCTGCGCCTCGGGCAGCGGGAAGGTGCCTTCATGCTCGATGGGGTTCTGCGTCGCAACGACCATGAACGGCCGCGCCATCGCGTGGCTGACCCCGTCGATGGTCACCTGCCGTTCGGCCATCGCCTCCAGCAGTGCCGACTGGCTGCGTGGCGTGGCCCGGTTGATCTCATCGGCCAGCACGATCTGGTGGAAGACCGGCCCGGGCCGGAACTCGAACTCCCCAAGCTTCTGGTTGAAGATCGACGAGCCCGTGATGTCGGAGGGGAGCACGTCGGGCGTGCACTGGATGCGGGAGAAGCTGCAGCCCAGGGACACGGCCAGGCTGCGCGCGAGCATGGTCTTGGCGACGCCGGGCACATCCTCCATCAGGACGTGCCCCTCGCACAGCAGCGCGACCATCGCCAGCCGGATCGGATCGCGCTTACCGACGATGACCCGCTCCACGTTGTCGATGATCCGGCGGCTGAACGGAGCGATCTCCTCGACCTTCATGCCTCGCTCCCTCAAGGTGACGGGTGACAGATCACAGGTGACGGCAGACCGCGAAGGCACCCGAGACGCCGTTCCGGTCACCGGTCACCTGTAACCCGTCACCCCTGGGCTGCCGTTGCCGGGAATCACGTCAGGCTGCGGGCGAGGTTGTCCAGGTCCGACGGGCGCAGCGCGCGGAGTTGCTCGGCGAACCGGCGCACCTCATCGTCGTCGATCTCGCCCGCGGGCGTCTCGCCCTCCAGGATGCTCCCGTCCCACTGGCTGTAGTCCACGAGCTGCTCGCCCAGCATCCGGCAGCGCGAGCAACGGTACTTCACGAAGACCCACACGGGCTTCCAGTGGTTCATGAAGTACCCGTGTTGCAGGACCTCGCGACTCTCGATCCGCCGGCCGCACGAGCATAGAATACCGGGCGTGCTTGACATCCTGGGCGTCCTCCGAAGAACGCCCGCAGCATAGCACAGAACCGAGCGCCCGATCAAGCCGCTGCGCCGCCGCGGGTGTCTCGTGAGGCGGCCCTGTCCCGCCCGGCGGGATCGACCGAGGCGGCCGCCATGTCCCAGCGGCCCCCGACCGCGCTCCTGAGCCGACCCGGGGGTTTACGTCTGCGGTGCAGGGTGGTATCCTCGGGCTCGTCGTCGAGAGTCAGCGAGGAGTGGAGTGCCTCGATGAGACAGCTTGCGAGTGTGTTGGCGCTGACGACGCTGGCCGCCGGCGTGGCCGGCGCAGACTACAAGAGCGACCTGATCGAGCAGTACGAGTTCTACCGGACCGCCACCGGGGCCTTCGCTCCCGTCTACCCGGCCCTGGCCCAGCAGATCGTCGAGGATTACGGCGTCACCGAGGGCGTGTGCATTGACATGGGGGGCGGCTGTGGCTCGCTGGCCATCGCCCTGGCCAGGATCACGGGCCTGAGGGTCTACGTGCTGGACATCGACCCGGCCGCGGTGCGGCTGTGCGGCGTGCTGGTGGACGAGGCGGGCCTGCGAGGGCGCGTCATCCCGATCGAGGGCGATGCCCAGGACATGCCCTTCCGTGACGAGTTTGCCGAGCTGGTGGTCAGCCGCGGGTCGGTCTTCTTCTGGCCCGATCAGCTCGCGGGCCTCCGGGAGGCGCACCGGGTGCTGAAGCCCGGCGGCGTCGCCTTCATCGGAGGCGGGTTCTCCCGGCTGCTGGACCCGGAGATCAAGCGGAAGCTGATCGCGGACCGCGGGGGAGGCAACCAGGGCGGGGGCTCAGACCGTAAGCCCATCCACACCGGCCTCGTCGGTGAGGCGCGGAAGGCGGGCCTTCGGCCGATCCGCCTGATCCACGACCCCGACGACCGACCGGAGTTCGGTTGGTGGATCGAGCTCCGTAAGCGGCCGAGCAATGCCGAGTGAGGCGGACGATGGCTTACAGGCCGCTGGCGACCGTCCTGTGCGTGTGGCTCG
>VGFB01001081.1 GCA_016869015.1 Armatimonadota bacterium | reverse complement strand
GGAGGCGGCGGGTCAGCTGGGCGATCGGGTCGCGCTTCATCCACTCGGCGCAGGTCTCCGGGTCCTGATGCCCCGAGGAGGCGCCGCAGTGGCCCTCGAAGCGATAGGTCTTCGCCTCGATGAGTGTCGGACCGTCGCCGGCACGGGCGCGATCAACGGCGGTCTTCGCCGCGTCATACATCGCCAGTACGTCCTGCCCATCAACGGCCATTCCCGGGATGCCGTAGCCCGACGCGCGGTCGGCGATGTCATGTGTATGGAAGGCGATCTCGTAGGGCGTCGCATTCGCCCAGAGGTTGTTCTCGCACACGAAGAGCACGGGCAGCTTCCAGATCGCCGCGAGGTTGATCGACTCGTTGAAGGTGCCCTGGTTGGCCGCGCCATCGCCGAAGAACGCGACGGAGACGCCGTCCTCGCCGCGGTATTTCGCGGCGAAGGCCGGGCCGAGCGCGATCGGCATCCCCGCGCCGACGATGCCGTTCCCGCCGAGGAGCCCGATCTCCGGCGCGAAGATGTGCATCGACCCGCCGCAACCCCGCGAGTGCCCCGTCTCGCGGCCCATGAGCTCCGCGAGGGTGCGCTTCAGGTCCGCCCCCTTCGCGATGGCGTGGCCGTGTCCCCGGTGCGTGCTGGCGACCCAGTCCGTGTCCCGCAGCGCCGCGCAGACGCCCACTGCGACGGCCTCTTGGCCGATGTACAGGTGCACCGCGCCGCCGATCATGCCCTCGCTGCCGAACTCGTAGCTTACGCAGGTCAGCAGATCGTCGGCGCTCCGGGCCTCCTCCTCCGCCGACTGCTGGAAGAAGCCCCGGTAGTCGTAGAAGTCCTTCAGCCGCTCCTCGAAGCAGCGGATCCGGACCATCCGCAGCAGCAGGTCCCTCATCAGCGCCGTGTCGTGGGTCATCACTTCGCCTCGCCGTGCCTTTCCTCGCCGTCCTTCGGCGCTTCCCGGCTTCCCGTCTTCGTTCCGTACTCGTGTGCGGCCTCGTAGGCCGCCACGATGTTCTCCGGCGGCGTGTTGGGCTGGATGTTGTGGATCGGGCAGAAGACGAACCCTCCGCCGGGCGCGAAGACCTCCAGACGCTCCCGCACCTCCACCCGTACCTGCGCCGGCGTGCCGAAGGGCAGCGTGGACTGCGTCTCAACCCCGCCGCCCCAGAAGGTCAGCCGATCGCCGAAGGCCGCCTTCAGCCATGTTGGGTCCATCCCCGCAGCGGACGTCTGCACCGGGTTCAGCGCGTCGAGGCCGGCCTCGATCAGGTACGGGATCAGGTTTGGGATGCTCCCGCACGAGTGCTCGAAGGTCTTCCACGTAGTGTGCTCCCGAACCCACTGGAACTGCTCCCGCAGGTAGGGGAAGTACACCTCCGCGAAGACCTCCGGGGAGAACCACTCCGACCGCTGCGTGCCGAAGTCCAGGCCGCTCATCGCGATCACGTCGATGCGCTCGCCCAGCGCGTCCCAGAGCTGCGCCAGGCTCCGCAGCGACCACTCGGTGGAGATCGCGAACAGCTCCTTCACGTATCCGCGATCGCGGCCCAGTAGCGCCCACCAGTCGGTCAGCGAGCCCGTGTACGCCAGCCCAAGGTACGGCCAGGCCCCGAGGACAAGCGCCTTGTTCGTGCTGCGTCGCCGCAACTCCGCCTGGCGGCGCAGGAACTCGAGGTCGTCATCCGGGATGCGGCGCTCCGAGTAGGCCCGGCGGAACTGCTCCAGCGGCGGGGGCTCCCAGTCGAGGTGGAAGTCCGCGTACCCGATGGTGTCGAAGTAGAAGCCGCCCTTCGGCATTCGGCAGGTCGGCTTGCCCGGCGGGAAGAGCCAGTCGCCGTTCGGGGCGATCTCGATCTCGAACTGCCCAGGCATCAGGACCTCGGTCCCGTCCATGAGGCGCCAGGGTTTCCAGCCCTCCCGCCGCAGGCCCATCGTGAGGCACGGCGGCTCAACGGGCAGGCAGTCGAGCTGCAGGCGCTCGACGAGGTCCATCTCGACCTCGCCCAGCATCTGGTACGCGTCGTAGACCTTGACCGGGCGATCTGCAAGCCCAAGCCGCCGCCGTAGATGGTGCAGGGACGTGGCGGCGATGCCCGTGACGAAGCTCCCCCCGAGGTCCAGCGGCACTCGGTCGGGCTCCTGTCGGTTGAGGGCGGCGAGGACGCGTTCCCGACTGGTCATGAGGGCAACCACGGGTCCTGAGCTTCGGGCGTAGCCGGCGACCGGCTATTTCAGGAACAGCTCGACTACCGGGACGCAGACATCGGGCTTGCGCACCGGCAGCTGCAGCGTCAGGCTCTTGCGGTCCGTGTCCGCCGTATACCCGTGGCTCACCGCGCCCTCGACCCACTTGATCTCCGACGCGTCGTTGAGCAGCTGCGCGTACTTCACCCGCC
>VGFB01001080.1 GCA_016869015.1 Armatimonadota bacterium | reverse complement strand
GCCACCTCCTGGACGAGTTCCGGGCCCGACGCGGCTACGATCTCGCGCGCCATCTGCCGGAGCTCGTCCTGCCGGTCGCGGGCGGGTTCTCGAAGACGCGTTACGACTACCATCGTACGATGACCGAGCTGTTCGTAGAGCACTTCAGCCGGCGCCTCGGCGACTGGTGCACCGCGCATCACATCGCCCTCACCGGCCACTACCTCCTCGAGGGCGCCCTGGATGTACAGGTCAAGGCGGCCGGGGCCTGCATGCCCCACTACGAGCACATGCAGTGGCCGGGCATCGATATCCTCACCGATCAGACCCACGAGCTCCTCACCGCGAAGCAGTGCAGCTCGGTGGCCGACCAGCTTGGCCGCGACCGCGTGCTGAGCGAGCTGTACGGCTGCACGGGGTGGGACTGGCCGCTGGAGGGGCACAAGTTCCAGGGCGACTGGCAGTTCGCGGCCGGGGTCAACTTCCGCTGCCAGCACCTCACACACTACTCGCTTGCCGGGGGCGCCAAGCGGGACTACCCCGCCAGCATCTGTGACCACAGCCCCTGGTGGCCGTACTACCGGGTCGTCGAGGACTACTTCGCCCGCCTCAGCTTGATGCTGACCCAGGGCCGCCCGGTGCGGGACGTGCTGATCGTGCATCCGATCGAGAGCGCGTGGGGGCTGGTCTGCGGCCCCGAGGCCCAGCCGCCGGCTCGGCTTGCCGCGATCCAGGACGCCCTCACTCGCGTCATGTACACCCTCAGCGGGCAGCACTACGACTGGGACTTCGGCGATGAGTCGCTCCTGGCGAAGCACGCGGAGGTCCTGGGCGACAAGCTCCGCGTCGGGCGTCTCGACTACTCGCTGGTCATCGTGCCGCCCAGCGTGACGCTCCGCGCGACGACGGTGGCGCTGCTCCGGAAGCTCCAGGCCCAGGGCGGGACCGTCCTGTTCGTGGGTGACCCGCCGGACCACGTTGACGCCGAGCCCAGCCCCGTCCTCGCTGAGCTCATCGACGAGGCCGAGTCCTGCGAGCCTGACGCGGAGGACCTCACGGCGGCGCTCGAGGACCTGCTACCCCGGCGGGTCGAGATCACGGAACGCGGGCTGCAGCAGGACTGCGTCTGGGCGATGCTCCGCGAGATCGACGGCGGGCAGTTGCTCTTCCTTCAGTCCCACGACCGCGAGTCCGAGCATCTGCTGGAGGTGTCGCTGCCGGGGGAGGGACCGGTGGTGTCATGGGACCCGCTGACGGGCGCGCAGACCAGCGTTCGGGCGGAGAGCGACGGGGAGTTCGTGGGCTTCACCGTAGACCTGCCCCCGAGCGGTTCGGCGCTGCTGACGCTGGGGGTGCCGGTGGCTGGCGCCGTCCCGCCGGCTGAGGAGTTGGATGTCGCCGAGGACCGCGAGTCCATGGGGCCCTACGCCGTCGAGCTGACGGAGCCCAACACGCTGCCGCTGGACTACTGCCGGTATAGCCTGGACGGCGAGAGCTTCTCAAACCCCGTGCCGACGCTGAAGGCCGACGAGTTGATCCGTGCACGGTACGGTCTTGGCACGCGCCTGGGCAACGAGCACCAGCCCTGGTACCTCTACGCCGCGGGCGTCGTGGATACGGCGCCGCGCGGGTCGTGCGTGATGCGCTGGGAGTTCCACGTCAGCGAGGTCCCGGCGGTCTGCGCGCTGGCCCTGGAGAACCCCGACGACTACGCGATCCGCGTCAATGGGAGGTCTGTGACGGCGGTCACCGGCCACTGGGTCGATGCAGACATCCGGACGCTCGACATCGCTGAGCACCTCGGGGCCGGCGCGAACGAGGTGACGCTGACCTTCGACTATCGGCCCGACATGGAGCTGGAGGACCTGTACCTCGTCGGCGACTTCGGCGTCGCCCGCCTGAACGACGACGGCCCCTTCGCGCCCGACAACGCGACGCTCGTCGCGCCGATCGGAGAGCTGGAGTGGGGCTCGTGGGTCGAGCAGGGCCTGCCCTTCTACGGCGCCGCAGTCCGGTACAAGCTGGCGGTCGAGGCCCCAGAGGCGGGCAAGCGCCTGCGGCTGGTCCTGCCCGGCGTCGCCTGCACCGCGGCGGCCATTCACACCAACGGGCAGACCTTCGTCCTGCCCTGGGGGCCCTTCCAGGCCGACCTCACCGACGCGCTGTACGAGGGGGAGAACGAGGTGATCGTCGAGGTCATCGGCGGCCGCAAGAACATCCTCGGGCCCCTCCACACGCCCTGGGGCCCCGGCACCGGCCCGCACTCCTTCTCACCCAACCACGGCGAGTGGACCTTCGAGTACCAGCTCACCGACCACGGGCTGCTGGAGCCGCCGATCGTGGAGGTGCTGGAGTAGCCGGGGACGGCAACGGAACGAAAGCGGGGAGAATGGAGGAGGGGAGGAACGG
>VGFB01001079.1 GCA_016869015.1 Armatimonadota bacterium | reverse complement strand
CGGGAGGACAGGCATTCCTGCCTGTCCGCACAGACCTCGGGTTCCGGGCGAGGACAGGCAGGAATGCCTGTCCTCCTGGACGCGAGAACGACCCAAGGAATCACGGCTGACAAGGCATTAGTGCGTCTATAGGAGAACATACGCGCCGTGGTTGTTGCCTGTACCTGGGACCGCAGGGCGTCCCGCCTGCTGGCCTGGCTCGTGGTGGCCCCGGTGTGGCGGCCGTCGCCGTTCTCCCCTCTCCCTTCAGGAGAGGGGCCGGGGGTGAGGCCTCCACCGCGCCGTCGCCGCGCCGTCCCCTTCCGTGTGTTCCGTGTATTCCGTGGTTCCCTCGCCGTCGCCGTGCCGTCCCCTGGGACCGCAGGGCGTCCCGGATGCTGGCCGACACCCCCTCCACCAGGCAGTACTCCCACACGCCGTCGGCAAGGAGGCGAAGGGCGTTCTTGATCTTGTCGTCATCATCCGAGGCAAGCCAGACCCCCATCCAGGATTCCACCAGGTCCGTGTCATCGCCCCACACCCCTCCGAACTCACCGTTGGACACTTGCCGGTTGTCAATCAGCCAGTGGAGGATGCGCTGGGCCCCGATCATGCACTCGCGCTGCCACAAGGCCCACTCAGGCGCGCCGCCGGGGTTGGGAGGGTCGGGGTAGACGACCGGCGTCTTGTCCCAGCCCAGGCGTCGCTTGAGCTGCATGAGGGTCGGGTTGTCCGGGACCAGCTCATCCAGGGCCTCCGCGGGTCGTGACAGCCGCGCCCACATCCCGCGCTGGGCCGCCATGTAGTCAAACACGTGACCTTCGTTCGTCTCGGCGAAGGCCTCGCGCAGGAAGTCCAACTGGTCGGCGACGTGCTTGGGCATGATCTTGTCACGGTCGCCCTTGAGCAGGCCCAGGCCGCAGCCGCCCTCGCCCATGAGCCAGTCCACCGGGGCCCCGGTCACCACCTCGATGGACAGCGATCCGTTTGCTCGGGCCACGACCGGCCGCGGGCGGAGCACCAGCGTCACGCTGGGCTGGGTCATCATGAGGTCGGCGACGCACCAGTCGCGTTGCGGCCAGGCGGGCTCCTTGACGACGACCGTCACCGGAGCGGGAGCGGGGAGGGCCTTGGCGACCAGCTTCACCACGACCCCGTCCAGGGGCGTCGCCTCAGCCAGCGGCTCAGTGAGCATCTGAAAGCCCTCGAAGGCCGGGCTGCTGACGCCCCAGGTCTTTGCCACCGGTCCGGTTGTCATCTTGGCGCAGCGCAGCTCTGCGGGCGATACCTCGCTCTTGATGCCGAGGCCGGCTTCGTCATCCGGCACGCGAGGCAGGAGTTCCGCGCCGCTGTACCAGCCAGTCGCGACCGGCAACTGGGCCACCTCGCGGGTGCAGTAGAGGTCTATCTGACCCATGGAGCCGCTGTCGCGCTGAAGGGACACGACAGGGGTGGTGATGGGGCCCGGGAGCGTGGCACGCCACACGGAGCGCTCGCCGGTGACTTCGACGAGGACCCGCGGGTCGCCCCCGATCTGCGGCTCTGCGATGCGCCCCTTGAAGGAGCGTTGCACAAAGATGCGCGCACGGTCGGGCGGGGCAGCGGCCGGATCGTCCAGGTAGATGAGCAGGTCCTTGCCGCCGATGGAGGCCCCGTACTTGGTGAGGGGCCAGGCGGTGGAGGGCAGCCCCTCAAAGGGTTGAGCCACCCGGCGCTTGGCGTCGGTGCAGTGGTCAATGCGCGTCCAGGTGAACTCCAGCGGCCGCGCCCGCGGCCGGGAGCGCCGCCAGGTCCGCCGTCGTCCACGAGTACTGCTCGCGCCGGTACTGCTCGCGGACGTCGAGCGGAGCAGGCGGCGAGGGGGCACTGTCAGGCGTCTCCCCCCGGGCCAGGGCCGCGATCGCCTCTGGCGGCAGGGGCCGCGAGTAGATGCGCACCTCGTCGAAGCTCGGGTCGTCCTCGGCGTAGTAGCCGCCGTTAAGGTTGAGCACGCTGGGAACCTGATTCCAGTACCAGTGGTGCTTGCCCCAGGAGGAGGCCTTCTCCTGTCCGTTCTCCTACACGCGCACGCCCTGATCGCGGTCCCAGGCCACGGCCAGATGGACCCACTCCTCGGGCTTCCAGCGTCCGACGATCTTGCCCACTGAGAGGGTCGGCGTGTAGCGACCCATGTCGTAGAACTGCACATGGAGGGTGTCGCGCACAAGGTTGAACTGCAGCACCCCGGCCCAGTAGCCCTCGATCTCGGTCGCGACCGACACCATCGGCGAATAAGCCTGCTCGCGGATCTCGTAGTTGGGCTTGATGAAGAACGACAGCGTGCCCGCGTTGAGGTCAATGTTGCCGCGGCCGTCGTAGGACAGGGACTGGCGGGCCTTGAAGTTGCGCGAGGCCTGGCCGATCTTGCCC
>VGFB01001078.1 GCA_016869015.1 Armatimonadota bacterium | reverse complement strand
ACTGGCTGCGTAGGTCGTCCAGCGAGCTGGCCTGACGGCCCGGCAGGAAGCTGCGCCGAAGGTAGCGGATGCCCGATTCGACTTTGCCCTTCATCAAAGCTGTCAAATGCAGCCGATCCAGACGGTCGACAGCAGATTCGTATCATCCATCCATTTCACCCACTGCGCGGGCGCGCATTTCGCTTTGCCGTAACCAAGCAGCTATGGGGCGAGGAGCGGGTGACGTTTGAGCACCCGCAAGGCGGCCTCTGCTCTGTGCCTGTGGGCTGGACGGACGTGGTGCCCGCCGACCCGTATCTGAGCATCGGGGGCGGACGGTCGCGCTTTCGCGTGGTGGATCTTCTGGCACTGGCGGATCTGGTGGCCGCGCGGAGGACACGATGACGCCCGCCTGGTGTCAACGGTGTTTCGTCCAATATGTGATAGGTAATTCGTCCCTACCTTCCGAGAGCCTTCAGGCATGTGAGGCAGATATGCACTATATTACGGGCATCTCTCGACAAGACCGCTTGACATCGTATCCAGGATGTACATAATAAGATTAACACAATGCCTCGTCGACGCGCCGCTCCCGAGGATCCCAAGACAGCCGCCCTGCGCGCGGCCGGCGCCCTGCATCCCCATCCTGAGCGCATCACGGATGAGCTCTTCGGGCGGGCTCCGTTCTTCGACCGGCGGGACCGGGTCCAGGCGAAGTACGAGATGCTGCGCGCGCACGACGTGGACGGCCGGCGGGTCAGCGAGGTGGCTCGCGCGTTTGGCACCAGCCGTCAGGCCCTCTACGCCGCCGCGGCGGCCTTTCAGACCCAAGGGATCCCGGGTCTCCTGCCGCGGCCGCGCGGTCCGAAGCGCGCCCACAAATGTACCGATGAAGTTTTGGACTTCGCGGAGCAGTGGCGGGCCGTAGAGGCCCCAGAGGAACGGAGCGTGGTCGTCGCGATTCACCGTCGGTTCGGGGTCACCATCCATCCGCGCTCATTGCAGCGCGCCTTAGCGCGGCGCACAAAAAAAGGCGCCGGGAAGGGAGCGGGGCGGTCATGAGTACTCCTGTCGACGCCTCGGCCGTGCGCACTCACTACGAGGCGCTGCGCCGGGAAGCGCTCGGGGCGCCCGCCGACGGGACGCCCAGTCATGGCTTGGCGCTCTTTCTCCTGCGGGGCATGAGCGCATGGTACGCTGCGCTCACCGCGTTGGGACTATCACGAACCCCAGGGCGCTCTTGCATAGACCGTGCCGACAATCCCCCACCAACGCCGGCGTCGGAAACGAGGGCGACGCTGACGGCCGTGCTGGCCAGCATGGTCCTCGCCTGTCTGCCGGAGGAGCGCATCGCATGCTGACGGCCGCCACGAAGGTCACCCCAGACCACTTGCGCCGGGGCGCCTATCTGTATGTGCGCCAGTCCTCCCTACATCAGGTGCAGGAGAATCGCGAGAGCACGGCCCGGCAGTACGATCTCCAGCGACGCGCGCAGGCGCTCGGATGGGCCGCGGAGCAGATCACGGTCATCGATGAGGACCTCGGCCTGTCCGGCACCTCGGCCGCTGAGCGCAGCGGCTTTCAACGGCTGGTCGCCGATGTCGGGCTCGGCCGCGTCGGCGTCGTCATGGGGCTGGAGGTCTCCCGACTCGCCCGGAACTCTACTGATTGGCATCGGCTGCTGGAGATCTGCGCGCTGGCGGATACGCTGATCCTCGACGAGGATGGGGTCTATGATCCCAGCCAGTTCAACGATCGTCTGCTCCTCGGGCTCAAAGGGACGATGTCCGAGGCAGAGTTGCACGTCCTGCGTGCGCGCCTGCTCGGCGGCCAGCTCAACAAGGCGCGCCGCGGGGAGCTCACGATGCGCGTGCCGGTCGGATACGTGTACGATCGCACGCACCATCTCGTGCTCGATCCCGACGAACAGATTCAGAAAACGGTGCGGCTCCTCTTCGAGACTTTTCGGCGCACCGGCTCGGCCTGTCAGGTGGTCCGGCACTTTGCGCGCGAGGGGATTCTCTGGCCCCGCCGGATTGCCACCGGTCCGCGAGCCGGGGAGGTCGTCTTCGTGCCGCTCGTGCACAGTCGCGTCTTGAATATCCTGCACAATCCTCGCTACACGGGGGCCTACATCTGGGGGCGGTTTCGCCAGCGCAAGGTCGTCGTCGGCGAGCAGGTCCGTTTTCGCCGGCTACCCCGTGAGGAGTGGCGGGTCTTCATCCCGAATGCCGTGGCCGGCTATCTCACCTGGGAGGAGTTCGAAGCCAACCAAGCCACGTTGCGGGCCAATGCGGCGGGCTACGGCACCGACCGCAAGCGCAGCCCGGTGCGCGAAGGGGCGGCCCTGCTGCAAGGACTCGTCCTCTGCGGGCGCTGCGGTGGGCGCATGACCGTGCGGTACAGTGTG
>VGFB01001077.1 GCA_016869015.1 Armatimonadota bacterium | reverse complement strand
TCTCGCAGTTCGAGCGACGCTACCCGCCGAACGGGGAAGTGGTCATCCCCCCCGCTCCGGAGGGCGTGCCCAACCTGCGGACAGCGTACGCCTCGCTGGAGGCGCTGGGGAGGATCGGGGGACCGGCGGCGGCGGAGACGCTGACGCGAATGCTGCGCAGCGACCAGTGGCTCATCCGTTACGGCGCGGTGCGGGGGCTGGGCACCATGCGGTGCGAGGCGGCGCGAGGCGAGGTTACGCGCCTGAAGGGCAGTGACCCGACGCTAGTAGTGCGTCGGGCAGCCGGGCAGGCGTTGGAGGCGATCGACGGAACGGCGGGCCGGATGGCCGCTGCCAACGGCGCAGCGTCCATGCGGCCCCTCCCTACGACGGAAGGCAGCCCGGCGATTGCGTTCATCAAGACGAACGCGCGGACGGAGTCGAGCCTGGGGTTCCAGGACTCCTACTTCCACCCCAAGACGCCCTGGTACCACTGGGGCCAGAACGTCTACACGCTCACGCCGCCGACGCCGGATGGGGAGCTCGCGAACCTCACGAACTTCGAGCACGCGCGGGTGCAGGGGCTCGAGGTGAGCTACGACGGGAAGCGGCTCCTGTTCTCCATGTGCGACGACCGGAAGAAGACCGGGTTCCACGTCTGCGAGATCAACGCCGACGGGACGGGGTTTCGGCAGATCACGCGGGGGAACTGCAACGATGTGGACCCCGGCTACCTCCCGAACGGCCGGATCGTCTTCAGCTCCGACCGGTCCGGGCACCATGAGTACTACCATCAGGAGCGCTCGCGGAACCTGTACGTGATGGAGGCCGACGGCTCAGGCATCGAACGGATCACGTTCAACCCGAACCAGGACTACGCTCCGTACGTGCTCTCGGACGGGCGCGTCTGCTACACCAGCTACCGCTTCTACGGGCAGGACGGGAGCGGCAACATCTACGGGCGCGGCAGCGACCTGAACCGCATCGAGACGCAGCTGCGGGCGGTGAACCCGGACGGCACCGGGGACATGCTGGTCTACGGCGCGATGCGCGGGGGGTTCTACGTGCCGGTGCGGCCGATGCCCGACAGCCTGCAGGACTCGGGTTCCAGCTTCCAGCGGGGGACCGATCAGCACATCGGCGCCTCGGTGAGCTGGGTGCGGGAGCTGCCGGACGGGCGGCTGGCCTGCGTGACGCCGGCCGGGCTGACGCTCCTGGACCTGACGGCCGACCCCCTCGCCTGCGAGCAACCCTTCTTCCCGGAGGTCGTCAACCTCGCCGGGGGCGAGGAGGTCTACATTCACAGCCACGACGAGCTCAACCCCGTCGGGCGCTTCACGAGCCCCTACCCGGCCGACGAGGGACGTCTCTTCGTGGCCCACGCGCCTTTCTGGGACACGGGCTACGACGCCTACGGGCTGTACCTCTTCGACATGACGACCCGGGAGCTAACGCTCGTGCATGATGAGCCGGGGATCAGTGACGTGGACCCGACCCCGCTCGTCCCGCGCCCCGAGCCGCGGAAGCTGGAGCCGGACGTCGTGGACCGCGCGGCGGAGACCGGCGTCATCCTCTGCCTCTCGGTGCTCAACTCGGACCTGGAGTACAACCACGCGGCCGCGCGCTACGTGCGGGTGCTCGGCGTGACACTGATGGGCCAGACGATCAACGCCAACGCGGCCTTCGAGACGCAGGTCCTCGGAACGGCGCCCCTGCAGGCAGACGGCTCGTTCAAGGTGGAGGTGCCGGCCGACCGGCCGGTGCGGTTCCAGATTCTCGATGCGGACGGGAACGTGCTCCTCCATGAGACGGAGTTCAACTACGTTCGCGGCGGGGAGACGCTCTCGTGCGTCGGCTGCCACGAGCCCAAGGGTCGGACGCCGCCGACCGCGCAGCCGCTCGCGGCGGCGCTGCCGCCCTACCCGGCCCTGGAGAACCCCGGCAGCCTGAGATACCACGGGCAGGTCTGGCGGGGCTACAACGGGATC
Organism: Armatimonadota bacterium; assembly: GCA_016869015.1. Classification (GTDB taxonomy): domain Bacteria; phylum Armatimonadota; class Zipacnadia; order Zipacnadales; family VGFC01; genus VGFC01. The sequence goes on along the minus strand of VGFB01001077.1, from coordinate 424 downwards.
GCACGGCACTAGGCGGCCCTGCGGGCCGACGCGCTACGCGCGAACGGCAACGGCGACGGCGCGGTGGAGGCCTCACCCCCGGCCCCTCTCCTGAAGGGAGAGGGGAGAACGGCGACGGCTGCCACACCAGAGCCGACGCCGTCCGGCGTCGATCTGAAGGCTCTGTCGGCTCTGGTGAGCCGACCCACGACGACCCAAGGCTTCACGGCTGACAGGGCAATAGTGCGCCGTCACTCGTGATCGTGAGGATGTGTCGTCGTCGCTCGAAGGGCCCACCTCGACAACGACGGTGACGGAGCAGCGCTCCGTCCTACGACGGCGACAACGACGGTGACGGAGCAGCGCTCCGTCCTACGACGGCGACAACGATGGTGACGGAGCAGCGCTCCGTCCTACGACGGCGACAACGACGGTGACGGAGCAG
>VGFB01001076.1 GCA_016869015.1 Armatimonadota bacterium | reverse complement strand
TGGTTCACCGGGCTCAAGGCCTCGGAGTTCAGCATCGCCACCACGACCCAGTTCTACGACCCTCGTAGGGGCGACTGGTCGCTGGAACTGCTCGACCGGCTCGGTATCCCGACCCACTTCCTCACGCCCGTCGTGGCGCCCGGGCACAAGCTCGGGGGGCTGCGGAAGCCTCTCGTCGACGCGACGGGCGCGAAGCGTCTGACGGTCGTCGCGCCGGCCTGCCACGACACGGGCTCCGCCGTGGCCGCCGTTCCCGCCGCCACGCCGGACTACGCTTACATCAGCTCGGGGACCTGGTCGCTGATGGGGGTCGAGATCACCCAGCCCATCGTGAACGAGCGCGCCCTGGAGTACAACTTCACGAACGAAGGCGGCGTCTGCGGCACGTTCCGCTTCCTGAAGAACATCATGGGCCTGTGGCTGGTGCAGGAGTCCCGCCGGGAATGGCAGCGACAGGGCGATGACTACTCCTACGACGACATCACCCGCATGGCGTCGGAGGCCCCCGCCTTCGGGGCGATCGTGGAGCCCGACGACGCCTCGTTCCTCCGCCCCGGCGACATGCCCGGCCGCATCGCCGAGTTCTGCGTGAAGACCGGTCAGACGCCGCCCCAAACGCGCGGAGGGATCGTGCGCTGTGCGCTGGAGAGCCTCGCCCTGAAGTACCGCTGGGTGCTCAACTGCCTGGAGGAGTTGCAGGGCAAGCGGCTCGAGGTCGTTCACATCGTCGGCGGCGGCACACAGAATGCCCTGCTGAACCAGTTCGCGGCCGATGCGATGAACCGGCCGGTCATCACCGGCCCCATCGAGGCCACCGCCACCGGCAACATCCTCATGCAGGCGATCGCCCTGGGACACCTGGGCTCGCTGGCGGACGCCCGGCAGGTCGTCCGCAACTCCTTCGACGTGACCGCCTACGAGCCGCAGAACCCGGCGCCCTGGGACGAGGCCTACGAGAAGTACCTCAGCGTGGCGGCGAGAGCCAAGTGCCAGCAGTGAGTGGTCGGGTCACTCCGCCCCCTCGCCTACCATCACCATCTTCACCACTTGCGGCTTCGCCTCGGCGGATCTGCCGGTCGCGAAGGCCTGGGGCAGATCGTCCAGGGCGAACCGGTGGCTGATCAGACGCTCGCCGAGCTCAGGCAGGGTCTCCAGCAGCCGCGCGGTCGAGGCCGCGTGAAGGCCCGGGGAGGCCATCGAGGATCGCAGCGACAGCTTGCTGAAGTGGAGCTGATCGGCGTCGATCTCGACAATCGCGTCCGGACTCCATGCCACGCCAATATAGGCAACGATGCCCCCATAGGCGGCGAGGCCGAGGGCCTCGGGGATGACGCCTGGGGAGGCCGTGACCAGGATCTTGTCGGGGCGGCGCGCGGCGAACGGCTCGGCGAGGGGTCGGCGGTCCACCTCGATGAGGCCGTCGGCGCCCAGCGCCAGCCCGGCCTGCAGTCGCGCGGCGGAGTGCGACCGCCCGGCCAGGAGCACGCGCTCGGCTCCGGCCCGTCGCGCGAGCGCCACCGCCCCCAGACCCAGAGGCCCCGGCCCGATCACCAGGACATGGTCGCCATGCCGCACCTCCGCGACCTGAACGAGGTCCAAAGATACCCCCAGTGGCTCCACGAGGCTCGCCACGTCCAACGGCACCGAGTCGGGCACATGCACGGCGCATTCCTGCGGGGTGAGCAACCGCTCGGAGTAGCCCATCGCCGGCGAGCCCCAGTAGGTGGCGACCGAGCGGCAGAGCTCCGGCCTGCCGCGTCCTTGCGGCGGGGGGAGGCAGACCTCGCAGCGCCCGCACGGCGCCGAGCTGTCGAGGGCCACCCGATCGCCGGGCACGAAGCGGGTCACTCCCTCGCCGACCCGCCTCACAACGCCCGAGACCTCGTGACCGAACGGCTGCCAGTCGGGGGCCTGGCGGTCGGCGACGTGGAAGTCGGTGCCGCAGACTGCGCACGCCGCAACCTCGAGGAGCAGCTGCCCGGGTCCAGGGTCGGGCAGCGGCGCCTCCCGTAGCTCAAACTGCCAGGGCGACCGCACGTAGGCCGCACGATTCGCGTGAACGCTCATCCAACCGACTCCCTTCCGTCGTGGGCACGGGACGACGCTCCGGTGGCCGGCTCGGCAGCGTCAGCCTATCGGACCGCGCCCGGGCCGGCCGGGGTGCTCTTGCGTTCCGTCAGGAGATATGGGATACCATGGGGAGGGTCGCTGTCAATACCGGACCGCCGCGATCGCCTCGGGGCGACCGCACTCCTCCCGGCGGCCAGGAGTTGCCATGACCTCTCGTGAGCGCATGTTGACGGCCTTGCGGCGTGGCGTGCCGGATGTCGTGCCGACGTTCCTGTGCTACCACGGCATGTATGTGAACCGCCACGCCACGCTGGAGTACTTGCTGGAGT
>VGFB01001075.1 GCA_016869015.1 Armatimonadota bacterium | reverse complement strand
GGAAGCGACGACCGAGGAGCTGGTCGCCGACTACGCTCCGGCGCTGCGCGTGGCGTGGCTGGCGGCGCGCCGGTACCACGCGGGTGTGCGGGTCTACGTGTCGCTGGAGCACAACTGGGCCATGCGCGGCGAGGCCGACGGGCGGCGCGCCTGCGCGGGCCGGGAGGTTCTGGAGCGGCTCAACGCCCTGGTGAAAGCCGAGGGCGACTTCCCCTGGGACGTGGCGTTTCACCCCTACCCGGAGAACCTCTTCGAGCCGCGGTTCTGGAATGACCGGCTGCCGGAGCCGGCCTTCGACACGCCGAAGCTGACCTTCAAGAACCTCGAGGTGCTGCCCGCGTACCTGAAGCAGGAGCACCTGCGGTACGAGGGCCGACCGCGGCGGATCATCCTCTCCGAGCAGGGCTTCCATTGCCCCGACGGCCCGGAAGGCGAAGCGATCCAGGCGGCGGCCTATGCCTGCGCCTACTACAAGACGAGTCGCCTGCCGGAGATCGAAGCGTTCATCCTGCACCGGCACGTGGACCACCGCGCCGAGGGCGGCCTGCACCTGGGTCTGTGGAGCTGCCAACCGGAGGGCGACAACCCCTGCGCGCCCGACCGGAAGCGGCTGAGCTGGGAGGTCTTCCGCGCCGCCGACACGGAGGAATGGGAGGCGGCCTTCGCCTTCGCGCTGCCGATCATCGGGATCGGAAGCTGGGAGGAAGCGCTGCCCCGCACGGGGGAGATCGCGCCAACCTGCGGAACGGTGGCGCCGCCCCCCAACCCCGAGACGCTGGTGTACGACCTGGTGAGTCACCTGGACGAGGCGGATACGGTGAAGTGGCTGGGGTTCCGCGGGGCCTTCGAGGCGGGAGCGGACGGCAAGCGGCGGTGGTCGATCCATCAGCACCCGCCGCTGAACGCCGGCAGCCCGGAGGCGAGCTTCACAATTCCCCTGCCCGAGGTCGCCGGGAAGGGGCGGCTCGTGCTCCGCTTCGACACGGCCGTCACGCACCCGGACAGCGACGGGGTCGGGTTCGCGGCGCTGGTGAACGGCGAGGAGGCGTGGAGGGCGGAGCAGCAGCCGGGGCCGGCGACCGCCCGGGAAGTCGATCTGACTGCACACGCGGGAACGACGATCCGGCTGACCCTGAGGGTGGATGCGCTCGGGCACGCGACAGGCGACTGGGCGAACTGGGTGGGCGCGAGGGTTGAGACAACCAAGGCGAGGTGATGCCACGTGAGGCAGACGATCTGGTTGGCGAGCCTGCTGGCCTGCGGGCCGGCGATGAACGCGCTCGGCCAGGGCCCCGGGGCCCTGGCGCTTGAGAGCCCGATCCGGCTCGACGCGCAGACGGTATCGCGGGATGCGCCGGCGCAGTTGCCCCTGCCCCCGCTGCCGGGGAAGCCCGGCCAGGCCACGGTGCTGCGGTTTCGCGCGGTCATCGTGACGGCGGGTCCGGGGGGCTGCAACTACAACTGCGCCGTGCTGCTGAACGGGGCCGCGCCCGGCCGTCGGAGCGCCGGGGGCGAGGAGCGGCTGATCGGGCGGGATCCGGTGCTGGTGCTGGCCCAGGGGGAGTACCCGCCCTTCTCGGTGTTCGGGGGCGAGAAGCTGATGGTCATGTTCGCGCCCGACCCCGACGCGGGCGACGCGATGGCCGTCGACGGGCTGGGGGCGACCTTCCTGCTGGACATCACCGACATCGCGCGCGGCGTGGACGGCAACACGCTCACCTTCCGCAACGAGAACCCCGCGGAGGCAAAGGACGGCCTCGGGCTGCTGCGGGTCGAGGACATCGAGGTGGGATGGCTCGACCGAGCGCTGCTGCCGCAGGCTGCGAGCCTCGCACCCGAGCGGGGCGCGATCGCGGCTTCGGTGACGGTCGACGACCTGCGGCTGAGGCAGAGCACGCGGGGCGGGTTCACGGTGCGGAGGGGCGACGGACCGGAGCTGCTGGTGGAGACGGGCCTCGGGATGCAGCCCGATACCCCGTCGGTGCTGGTGGCGGATGACGGGGCGGCCTCGGCGGAGGGGGTCGAGGCGAGCATCGAGGCGTGGGGTCAGGCCGGGTTCCGAACGGTGGCCCGGTGGAAGGAGATGGAGCTGGCGCGCACGGTGCGCGTCGTCGGCGGGCAGATCGAGTGGAAGGAGCAGTGGACGAACACCGGAGAGGCAGTGCACGGCATGCCCTTCCGGCACCGGCTGTTCCTGCGGGGCGAGAACGCGCGCTTCACGGTCGGCGGCTCCGCGGACAACGTGGCCCTCGCGACCAGCGCCTGCAACCCGACGCTCTACCTGGGCTCGCCCGAGGCGGCGGGCCGCGGTTGGGGGCTGGTGGCGGAGAGCGACTGGCTGCGGCTGCTGCTGGGACTGCGGGGGCACGGAGGCGTGGGGGAGGTGTTCAGCGACACGCTGGCGCCGG
>VGFB01001074.1 GCA_016869015.1 Armatimonadota bacterium | reverse complement strand
CCGCGGTTCTCCCGCACCGCTTTCAAGGCCCTCAGGGACAGCAGGTCCCTCTCGGCGTCGGACGTCAGCACGCGCCTCACGGCGCCGGCCAGCTCGTCGGGGCCGCTCACCTCGATGAGGGCCTCCGCCTGCCGGGCGACCTGGACGATGTCTCGGAAGTTGTGGGTGTGCGGTCCGACGATCACCGGCTTGCCCTGAGCCATCGGCTGCAGCATGTTGTGCCCGCCCCAGCGGACGAAGCTGCCGCCGACGGTCACCACGTCGGCGATGGCGTACACCCGGGCCAGCTCGCCGATCGTGTCGAGGATGACCACCGACTCCTCGGGCCGGTCGGAGGGGGCCGGTGGAGGCGCTCCGGTCTGGGCGGCCGCGAGGAGAGCCGTTCGGCGGATCGGGTGGTATCCGCGCTCGCGCACGAGCCGCTCGACGGCGTCTCCTCGCTCCGGATGCCGGGGGGCCAGGATGAGCTGCACGGGGAGGTGTCCTAGATGCAGCTGGTGGTACGCATCCAGCATGTGCTCCTCCTCGCCCTCGCGACTGCTGCCGACGACCCACACGGGCAGCTGAGGGGCGAGGCCGAGGTCCTGGCGCAGCTTGGCGGCGGCGGCCGGGGAGACCTCCGGGAACTGCTCGTCGAACTTGACGCTCCCGGTGACTTCCGTCCGATCCCGCGGCGCGCCGAAGTCGATGTAACGCTCGGCGTCCAGGTGCGACTGCGCGAGGACGGCGTCCACCAGGCTCAGCATCCAGCGATAGTGCCAACGCACGATGCGCGCCCGCTTGACGGCCTTATCGGAGAAGCGGGCGTTCGCCACGGCAATGCGGGCTCCGCGATGGTGAGCGAGGGCGATGAGGTTGGGCCACAGCTCCGTGTCGACGAGGACGAGGAGGCTGGGCCGTATGGCGTCAAGGGCCGCACGGACCGCCCACGGCGTGTCGTAGGGGCAGTAGACCAGACCGTCCACCTCGAGGCCTCGCTGGCGAGCCGTGTCCTGGCCGGTGGAGGTGGTAGTGGTCATCACGATGCGGGCCAGGGGGGCCCGTCGCCGGAGCTCGGCCAGGATGGCGGCGGCCGTGACGACCTCACCGACGGACACCGCGTGGATCCAGATGACCGCGTCACCCTTCTCGCTGAGCTGCCGGAGCTCATCGGGGTAACGGCCCATCCGCTGCATGAAGTCCTCGCGGATGCGCCGGGTGAGGGCCAGACGGAGGCCGAAGCCGGCCCCGACGATGGGCGCCGCGAGGATCAGCAGCGCGTTGTGGAAGTAGTAACGCCAGTCGAGGGCTCGGGGCAGGTCCATCATGTCGGTTGCGCCTCGCTCGGGCTCTCCCGGGCCTCCTCCCGGAGCTGCGTCTCGTAGAGGGCGCGGTAGAGACCTCCGGCGGCCATGAGCTGAGTGTGAGTGCCCTCCTCCACCACGCGACCGCGCTCCATGACCAGAATGCGGTCGGCGTCGCGGATGGTGGAGAGGCGATGGGCGATGATCAGCGCCGTCCGGCCTTGAAGCAGGCGGTTGATGGCGGCCTGGACCGCGCTCTCGCTCTCGGCATCCAGCGAGGACGTCGCTTCGTCGAGGATCAGAATCCTCGGGTCCCGCAACAGCGCGCGCGCGATGGCGATCCGCTGGCGCTGTCCGCCCGAGAGCTTCACGCCGCCCTCGCCGATGTCCGTGTCGTAGCCCTGGGGCATGGCCGAGATGAACTCGTGGGCCTGGGCGGCCTGAGCCGCCGCGATGACCTGCTCCAAGGTCGCGTCGTCCCGGCCGTAAGCGATGTTCTCGCGGACGGTTGTCGCGAAGAGGACGGTCTCCTGGGGAACGATCCCCATGTGTCGGCGCAGGGACGAGCGGGTCACCTGCCGCACGTCGATGCCGTCGACGAGCACGGCTCCGGAGGTGACGTCGTACAGCCGGGGCACGAGGTTGGCCACGGTGGTCTTCCCGGCGCCACTGGGCCCGGCGAGGGCGACCACCTCGCCCGGCCGGATGTCGACGTTGACGTCAACCAGCACGGGCGGCGAGTCCGCATCGTAAGCGAAGCAGACCTGGCGGAACTCGATGCGGCCCTCGACCGCCGTCAGCTCGGTTGCGTCGGGGGCGTCGGTCAGCGTCGATTCGGTGTCGATGATCTCCCAGATCCGCGAGCAGGGCGCCGCCGCCTGCTGCAGCAGCAGGTTCAGCTTCGTGGTGCGCGTCACGCCGCTGCCCAGCAGCAACATCGCACCCATGTACGCGATCAGGTCGCCCCCGCCGCTCATGCGCCCGGCGATGATCTCGTTTCCGCCGATGATCAGCGCGATCGCCAGACCGATCACGGTCAGCATCCCGGCCACGGGCACGTTGAGCGCCCGCAGCCGCGCCGTGCGCACGGAGGTCCGGAACACCGCGAGGTTGGCTCTCCCGAACAG
>VGFB01001073.1 GCA_016869015.1 Armatimonadota bacterium | reverse complement strand
GAGGGATCGACGGACGGCGCCTGGAGCTGCCGCTGACGAACCCGCGGTATGGTCTGGCTCTCGACGCCTCGGGCGATGAGGGCGCCCTGATCGCCGACTTCCCGGTGCAGCCGACGTGGCTGAGCGCTGGGGGCTGCGCGCTACAGGTGGGAGGCGGGGGCGAGGTCGAGCCCTTCGAGTTGGCGACGCGAGGAGACGCGCTCCTGAGGGTAAGATGCGCGCCGGCGCTGGTGACCTTCGCCGCACCCTTGGCTGGGGCCGTTGTCGGGCCGGCGACGCCCTCGGGGCCTGCCCGGGTGTCCTTCGTCGCGGACGAGGAGCGGCTCGCGCAGCGTCCGCCCATCGGTCGACCGCCCGTCGTGCGTCCGAAGCCCGACGAGGAGGAGCCGCCCGAGGAGGACACACCTCCCACCCGGATCCGCCCCGCGCGCCCACCGGCGGACACGGTAATCACGGGCCCGGACCGCTCGATCATCGGCGTCGCGCTGCAGCCGTTCACGATGCCCGTCCTGCGGAAAGACGACCTGCTCTACCTGACCTTCCAGTTCATCAACCTGAAGCTCGAGACCGGGGGCGGCGCCTCGGCGCGACTGGTCCGCGTCAAGCCCGACCAGCCGACCTACATCATCGTGCAGTTCCCGCCGCAACACATCGGCGAGCGGGCCTTCCTCGAGGAAAGCGACGACGAGCCCACGCCGCCTCCGGTGCCCAGCATCCTGGCCGGGCCCAGCCGACTCGTCTTCGAGGTACCCAAGTCGATCGCGGAGATCCCCTACACCCTCCCCGCGCTGCTGGACTGGTCGGGCTTCGAGCTGTCCGTCGCTCCCACCGCCCTGGCGCCCTCGCTGCCGAAGGTGGCCCGGGCCGCGGCTCTCCCGGCGGCTCGCGCGATCTCCCGTCCCGCGCCGGCGGACCTCTCCCGAGCGAGCATCACGCCGCCGGACAGAGGTCCGCTGTCGCCGCTGCGCCTGCAAGCCGACCCGCAGAAGCTCTCCCTCGATGTTGCGCCCGGGGGCGCGGTCGCCCGTCCGACCCTCGCCCCGAACCTGCTGCTGAAGCTCGAACCCGCCGAGCCCCAGCCGACCGAGACCGCCATCGAGCTGCCGTACCGGCTGCTGCTCTCGCCGAACGCCTCGGCCGGGTGGCTGCACTCGTTGACGGGCGTTCGGCGGAACAAGCGGTTTGAGCTGTGGCACACCCGGCTGGGGGTGAAGTCCTCCGACGGCACGATTCGAGAGGACCAGTACGCCTACGGCTGGGACAACGAGGACTTCCGCGTTCTGCAGGTCGCTCCGCCCACGGCCGTGTATGAGCGCCTGCACACCCTGCGCGCGATCTGGTCGCCCGACTACTCCAAAGAGATCCCGATGTCGGACCTCGAGGTCCCGTTCCGCATGTCGCTCAACCGACGGGACCGCTGCCAGCTCGTCTGGCTCATGGCCGACTACTCCCTGAAGGAGTGTCGGGAGCGGGTGGCCGAGACGAAGCGGCTCATGCTCAGCGCTCTGGGCGCCTGGATCGACGCCCGCTACGGCTACGATCCGCTTCCGCTGGGTCACGGTCTCAGCCTGGAGGAGTGGCAGCACATCACCGCCATGGGCCGCGACCAGTATGTGAAGGTCGTGGAGCTCGGCTATCTCTTCCCCTTCGGCCACCGGGCGGCGCTCGTGAAGGTCACGGAGCGCAAGTTCGAGGTCTCCGGGGGCAGCAGCGTCGCCTACCTCCGTCAGCGCTTCTACATCGTCGTTCGCGAGCCGGTGAAGACGTACGCCGCGCCCGGGCAGGCGCACAACGGTCGTCGCATGCCGTTCCGCACGGTCACGCTGCTCACCCGCGTCACGCCGACCCTCACCATGACGGATGACGTGGCCGTGCCGGGCGTCGCGGGCACAACTCAGGACTGCTTCTGGGCACGGGTGAAGGGCGAGGACTTCCAGTTCAGCTTCGTGGCCGAGGACTGGGACGGGGAAGAGCACGCCTTCACGGCTCCGCTGGTATTCGCCGGCGCCGCCGGCGACCTGTGCTTCAAGCGCGGCCCGATGAGCAAGCTCGTGGCCGAGTACTTGAAGCTCAGCGATGCGGCCGCCGATCCGAACACGGTCCCGGTGGCTCGGGCGAAACGCCCCTTCTTCGGCCGGAAGGTCGCGTTCGCCGACAGTGAGGGGGCGACGCCCGGGGAGACGGCGCTGGAGGCCGAGTCGATCACCTTCGGCGCGGAGGTCGATGATCCCGCCGCCGGGCTGGACTCGGACGCACTGAGGCTGGCGGGTCAGCCCTGCTTCTACCCGACGGTGTTCTCGGCCGAGGTGCGTGTCCCGGCCGCGGTCATCGTCACGGGGCAGAACGCCCCGGTGCCGGTCAAGATCGCCGAGCTGTATGTGACCGACGCATGGAGCCAGGCCGCCAACCG
>VGFB01001072.1 GCA_016869015.1 Armatimonadota bacterium | reverse complement strand
CGTCGTAGGACGGAGCGCTGCTCCGTCACCGTCGTTGTCGAAGCGGGCGCTTCGACCTACGGTGACAGACCCCGGCAGTCAGGAGTGACAGCGACTAGGTACGGCAGCGCACGTACTCCTTCGCCCGCGCGTACAGCACGTCGATCTCGCGCTCCTGCTCAACAGAGAGAGTATGCGTTGAGCAGGCGATCTCCTCCTTCGCGCGGGCCCAGGCTTCGGCGAGGAGCGAAGGTGCGCCCTCCGCGCGCCAGCGGTTGACGCTCCAGTGCCGGAAGAGGCCGGGGAAAGCGTAGAAGTCACGGAAGCGCGTGGCCGTGTCGGCCGTCCCGACGAAACTGCCCTGCGCAACGCCCTCGGCGATGAGGGCGAGCGGGTCGGGTTGCGCCGACAGATCGAGGCCGTCGAGGAGGCGCTGCACGTAGGCCAGGATCTCGCGGTCGATGACGGCCTGCTGCGGGCTGAAGACCTCGTCCACAGACAGCTGGCCGACGGCCCCGAAATGGCGGACCCCCAGGAGAGCCTGCCAGAGGACGGACGCCGTGCGTTCGCAGGCGGCGTGCTCGTCCGGGACCTTCGCCGTGCTCCGGAACATCCCGCTGCGCACCGGACGGCCGGTGAGGTACTCGTTCATCTGCAGCACGGCGGCCCGATACAGACACCACTCCGGCGACCCGAATACGATCCCCGAGTACTGGAAGTCGAAGGGCTCCACTCGCAGGCTGATCCCGCCGCCGAAGCCGAGCGCAACGCTGATCGCGTCGAAGGCGAGGGCCTCGGCGGTGGACTGCACGAGGGCCGCCCGCGGGTCGAGGGGGCAGGTGGCCCCCGCGATCGGGATCCCGCTGGTGAGGCTCACGGTCAGGTCCGAGCGGTCGCGGAAGGCCAGCGCCGTGCGGACGCCCCGGCAGTTCAGCCGCAGGGGGCTGATCGCGACCTGCTCGACCAGCCGGTACTTCCGGTCCGCCACGAGGTTCATCTCGACCAGGAAGCGCACTTCCTCCGGGTCGGTGACAGTGAGCGAGCCGCCCAGATACCGCGAGTGCAGCAGACCGATCCGCTCGGCGGCCAGCGTCACGAGCGCCGGGGGCACATCGCCCGGCTGGACCGGCACGACGCTCGACGTGCCCCGCGCATCCCACAGGCGCGCCATCTGCGCGGCCTCGTCGCTGGTGGCGGGCCGAACCTCGAGCGTCTCGGGGTCGCAGTAGTTCAGCCCCGCCCAGCAGGCGCCCATCGAGAGCCGGCGGTCATCCGGCTCGGGCGGACCGGAAGCCCGTCGAGAGTCCAGGTGTGCGCGCATGGCCCCCGCCGCGAAGCGGAGGCGGCCCCCGGAGCACGCGCCCCCGGACCGCTCCGTGATCTGAGCGGTGATCGCCTCGTCGGTGCACTCGACGCCGATCTCGGCGAGGACGGCGAGGGCCCGATCGAGGATCCGGGCCAGGTCGGCTTCGGGAAGGGGAGGGTCGAGGCGCGGCAGCCAGGTAGACATGCCGGGCTGTTCCCTCCCGAAGGTCGTTGTTCCTTGTGTGGGCGACGAGGAGGGGAGTCCGCAATGATCGAACGACTCCTGGACAGCTGACGGCACGGAGGGGAAGATGCGTACTCCCGGGTTCTCGATGGTTCTGGTCCTCTGCTCGCTCTGCGGCGCCGCGCAGAACAACCCGGTCACGAACGGCGGCTTCGAGGTCGCGGAGGCAAACGGCGTGCCGGCCGACTGGCAGCCGCTGGGCTCGGCCCGCGTGGAGACGGGTGAGGCGCACTCCGGGCGACAGGCCCTGCACCTGTGGCGGACGGCGGAGACCCAGGGCGAGGTGGGGCTGAACCGGGCGTGGGATCAGGGCTCCGGGCAGCAAGGCGCCATGCTGGCGGAGCGCAAGGGCGGCCTGCGGTTCTGGTACAAAGCCGTCGCGGCGGAGCCCGCGAACTCGCTGACGATTCAGGCCATCCCGATGAACGAGCGCCCGCTGGAGGTCGGTGGGAGCCGGGTGGTGTGGCGCATCCCGCCGATGCACGTCGGCGACGGGCGGTGGCACCGGGGTGAGCTGGCGTACGACTTCACTGCGAACGCCGACATCCGTTGGGTGCACGTGAGCGCGCGGCTGGTGGGCGAAGTGGGTGATCTGTGGCTGGACGACTTCGAGTGGGTCCCGGAGGCCGGGCCCTCGCTGCAGGCGACTGAGCTGACGTTGGCGGAGGTGAAGGGGCGGGAAGGCGAGGAGGCAACGGTCACGCTGACGCTGGGCAACCCCGGCGGCAAGCCGGTCGAGGCCGGGACGGCGATGCTGACGGCGCCGGAGGGGCTGGAGGCGACACCAAAGGAGGCGTCCTTCGAGGCCGTCGCGCCGGGCAAGACCGTCGAGGTGATCTGGACGCTGACGGGCCGGCGTGAGCGGGCCGGGGAGAAGGTGACGGCG
>VGFB01001071.1 GCA_016869015.1 Armatimonadota bacterium | reverse complement strand
GTTCCAGTGCCCCTCCTCAAACTCGGACAACATCAACAACGCCGGGTGCGGCGGCCCGCCCAATAGCTGCTCGTACCGGATGCCGGGGTGGATGGGCCTCAACTATGGGTACTCGATCGCCATCGGCAGCAACCTCCAGAACAACGGCAACAGGTCGTGCTGCGCCTCGCAGTCAGGCAAGGACTCGGGGCTGCTCGCACCGGCAGAGAGCTTCCTGGTGGCCGACTCCGCACGGGCCAACATCGGGGGCGGGCTGTGGGCCGGCAACGGCGCCTGCGCCGGCAGCTTCTCGGACGGCATCTGCGCGCCGATCACGTTTGCCAACCGGCTAAGCGGCTGCGCCCATGGCGTGTGCGGCTTCAGCGGCACGTATGCGGCGCGCCTGGCAGCGTTGGGGACGACAGGCGATGCGACGGCGCGCCACAACGGCGGCGGCGTCATTGGCTTCGCCGACGGTCACGCCAAGTGGCTCAAGAACGAGAACATCAAGGGCAAGCAAGCGGGCGGCCCCATCCGCTTCAACGGCTACGAACTGTACCAGCTGCCGTAGCCCGTCCGTCCGCATCCCCCAGGACCTGACCAACAGGCACGCTCCCCTTCAGGGGGCGTGCCTGTTCTCTGCAGCCTACCCTAGCCTCACGACCTCCCCGCTCTTCGCCGACTCCCGCGCGGCGTCGAGGACGGAGAGCTCCTCCCGCACCTCGCTCAGCTTCACCAGCGGCTCGGCGCCGTTGAGCAGGACCTCGGCGATGTTCTCGTAGTACGTGACATACCGGCCCGGGAGGGTCTTGAGCGTGATCCGGCTCTCGGTGCCGGCAAGGTCGGTCACGACTTCGGCCCAGTTCTCCGGCGGCTCGTAGTCGCCGACGCGGGGCGTGACGCCCTCGACGAGGCCCTGGGCGAGGCGCGCTTCCTGGGGGTCGAGGCCCGGCTTGCTGAAGGCGCCCTTCGAGCCCCGCACGTAGTACCGGGGCCGGTCGAGGCGGCTGATCGAGCCGCACTCGAACACGCTGCGCACGCCGGTCCGGTGCTTCAGGTGGCAGACGGCGGCGGACTCGACATCGAACTCGTCGGTGTACAGGAAGTCGGCCCAGACCGACTCCACCGGCCCGAAGAGCAGCAGGAACTGATCGATCATGTGCGCGCCCCAGTCGCAGAACGGGCCGCCGCCCATCTCCGCCGACTGCCGCCAGGTGAACCGCCGCAGGCCCCAGCGCACCACGCGCGACTCGCACACGTAGACGTCCCCGAGCAGACCCTCCGCCAGCGCCTGCTTCAGCGTGAGGAAGTCGCCATCCCAGCGGCGGTTCTGGAAGACGCTCAACAGCTTCCCGGCCGCCTCCGCCGCGGCGATCATCTCGTCCGCCTCCGCCAGGCGGGTCGCCATCACCTTGTCCACCACCACGTGCTTCCCCGCGTGCAGGCACTGGATGACGAGGTCCCGGTGCGTGCTGTGAGGCGTTGAGACGACCACGAGGTCGACCGCCTCGTCGGCCAGGAGCGCTTCGAGGCTGCCGACCGTCTTGCAGCCCCAGTCCGCCGCGGCCTGCCGTTGCCTCTCGCCGCTGGGGGACATGATGGCGTGTACGCGGAGCGTCGGCACGGCGTTCACCAGGGGGGTGTGAAAGACGCGCCCCCCCAGCCCGTACCCCACGAACCCGACGTTGATCTCCCGGCCCATGCTGTAGTCCTCCTGTCGCGTGCGCCCGGCGCTTCCCTCCGCCCAGCGTTCGGGCCTCCCTCGTGCATTTACCGTGTGGCGCACCCCGTTACATGCGGTATGCAGTTCTGTGCAACCGCGACGTGAACGCCATCGCCCAGAAGGGGACCTCGATGGGGCCGCGGCGACGCGCGCTGTATGGAGCCCTGGCCGGCATGTTCCTGGCGCTGTTGGCCTTCGGCGCCCGCGAATCACGACTGACCGCCCGCTGGGAACACATCGTGTCGGACCTCTACTTCCGCACCCGCGGCCCCGGCCGCGGTCCGGGCGAGGTGGTGGTGGTCGGGATCAGCCGGGAATGCATGGAGGACCCGGCTCTCGGCCCGCTGCCCTGGCCCCGGCGGACGTACGCGCGTGTCATCGAGAACCTCAACGCCCTGGGCGCGTCGGTCATCTGCTTCGACATCTTCTTTCCCCATGCCTCGCCCAAGTCCCCCGATGGCGTGGATGACGACGCCGTGTTGGCCCGGACCATCGGCGACGCCGGCAATGTGGTACTGCCGGTCTTCGACAAGCGGCGCGGCGGCCGCCGGGGCGTCGTGGACTTGCAGCAGAGCCTGCCCTCTATCCAGGCGCGCGCGGCAAGCGTGGGGCACATCAACGTGTTGCCCGACCCCGACGGGATCATCCGCCGCTGTCCGCTGCAGGTCGGCACCCTGCGGCAGAGCTACGCGCAGTTGGGGGTGGCGGGGGCG
>VGFB01001070.1 GCA_016869015.1 Armatimonadota bacterium | reverse complement strand
TGCTCACCTACCTCCAGGGCAAGGACATCGAGCGCTACCGAACGCTGATCGCGCGGCTGAAGCTGCGCCGGTAGTCCTCGCAACGATCGCTGGAGACCGGGGCGGCGAGCACCGCTGCCCGCATCCCCCTCTCCGCGCAACACACGGCCGGACGAGCGGCTGACCTCAGGGGCGGCTCACGGGCGAGCGGGGAAACAGGGAAAGCCGGGGCACGGACCTGCGTCTCCCGGTTTTCCCTGCTTCCTCACTCACTCTCGTGGTGCCGCTTCCGGTCGGCCGCCCCCGGTTGACAGGGAGCCATGAAGATGGAGCGTATCACAATCGACGTAGCGGGCCGCCCGATGAGCTTTGAGACGGGGCGCCTCGCGAGACAGGCCACCGGGTCCGTGCTGGTGACGTACGGCGAGACGGTGGCGTTAGTGACGTGCACGGTGGGCGCCAAGCCCGACCCCCGAACGGACTTCCTCCCCCTGCGAGTCGACTTCGAAGAGAAGATGTATGCCGTCGGCCGCATCCCCGGCGGGTTCTTCAAACGCGAGGGTCGGCCGTCCGAGGAAGCGATTCTCACCTGCCGGAAGATCGACCGGCCGATCCGGCCGCTGCTGCCCTCGGGGCTGCGCAACGAGGTGCAGGTGATCGCCAGTCCCCTCTCGGCGGAGAACGCGAACTCGATCGACCTGGTCGCAATGATCGGCGGTTCGGCGGCCGTGGCGCTGTCGGGCGTGCCGTTCCAGGGGCCTTTCGCGGCGGTGCAGGTGGGGCACCTCAACGGCGAGCTGGTCCTGAACCCCTCCTTCGAGCAGCTGCAGGAGGAGAGCGACCTGGACGTGCTGGTCGCTGCGACGAGGAACGGCGTGATCATGGTCGAGATGGCGGGGCTGAGCATCCCCGAGGCCGTGGTGATGCAGGCGGTGGAGCTGGCGGCGGAGGCCTGCCAACCGATCTGCGCGGCGATCGAGGAGTTGGCGGCCAAGGCGGGCAAGCCGGCGATGGAGTGCCCCCTGTGGGAACCGAAGGCCGAGGTCCGCCAGCACGTGTACGACCAGGCCCGGGACGCCATCACCGAGGCGATGCAGGTGGCCGTGAAACAGGAGCGCGACGACCGCCTGAACGCGATCGCCGACGGGATCGAGGCCGCCCTCGCCGAGACGCATCCGGACTGCGTGCGCGATATCCGGGCGACGATGGATGAGATCGCCAAGAAGGCCACGCGCCGGCTGATCCTGGAGGAGCGCGTGCGGGTCGACGGGCGGGCGATGGATGAGATCCGCCCGATCGGCGTTGAGGTCGGGGGGCTGCCCCGGGCCCACGGCGCGGGGCTGTTCACCCGCGGTGAGACCCAGTGCCTGACGGTGGCGACCCTCGGCCCGAAGCGCGACCAGCGGATGGTGCGGACGCTGCAGGAGGAGGAGTACGCGCGCTTCATGCATCAGTACAACTTCCCGCCCTTCTGCGTGGGCGAGGTGCGCGGGCTGCGAAGCCCGGGTCGGCGGGAGATCGGCCACGGACACCTGGCGCAGAAGTCGCTGGAGTGCGTGCTGCCCAACGAGGAGGACTTCCCGTACACCGTCCGGCTGGTCAGCGAGATCCTGGAGTCGAACGGCTCCAGCTCGATGGCCGCCGTCTGCGGAAGCACCCTGGCCCTCATGGACGCCGGCGTGCCGATCGCGGCGCCGGTGGCCGGCATCTCGGTGGGCGTCGTGTTCGACGGCCCCGAGCGCTACGCGCTGCTGGTGGACCTGCAGGGCGCGGAGGATCAGCTCGGCAGCGACATGGACTTCAAGGTCTCCGGCACCCGGGAGGGCGTCAACGCCATTCACCTGGACATGAAGACGCCGGGGCTGCCGGCGAACGTGTTGTCCGAGGCGCTGCAGCTGGCCCGCAACGCCCGCCTGAGCATCCTGGACATGATCACCGAGGTGATCCCCTACCCGCGGGCACACCTCTCGCCGCACGCGCCGCGCATCTTCAGCATGGTCATCGACAAGGAGAAGATCGGACTGGTCATCGGTCCGGGCGGCAAGATGATCCGCCGGATCGAGGAGGACTACGGGGTGGACGTGGACATTCAGGACGACGGCACGGTCTTCATCGCCGCCACCGACGAGGCGGGCGCCTCGGGCGCGCGCGAGTTCATCAACAACCTCACCCGGGAGCTGGAAGTCGGCGAGGAGTTCACGGTGAAGGTCACCAAGACCGCGCCGTTCGGAGCCTTCGGCGAGATCGCCCCCGGCAAGGAGGGCCTGATCCACATCTCGGAGCTGGCCTGGGAGCATGTCCGCGAGACCGAGGACGTGGTCAAGGTCGGCGATGAGGTCCGGGTGAAGGTCATCGAGGTCAACGACGACGGGAAGATCCGGTTGAGCCGCAAGGCGCTCCTGCCCCGCCCGCCGCGCAGTGAATCCGACGGCGACGAC
>VGFB01001069.1 GCA_016869015.1 Armatimonadota bacterium | reverse complement strand
CCCTGACCCCGGGAGGTCCAGCAGCGGCAGGCGGGGTCGCTGGGCGTGAAGGGCGCCCGCCAGCAGGAGGCCTGGAATCAACAACGGGCCGCAGCGCATCAGCCCTCCGCGCGCCCGGCGGCCCGTCGTTCGGTCTCCCCGACGCAGGCGTTGCGGCCTGCCATCGTCAACCGGTCTGCTTGGTCTTTGAGAACTCCGCATCGATCTGCTTGCCCATTCGGAGTGGTCCGCTCGCCCCGCCCCTCGGCGAGGCGGCGCTCCGAGTCGGGCAAGGCGGCTATCGATCCAGCGTTATGGCTCGCACCGCCTGAGCGGTCTCGCCGTTGTCCTGCGCCGCCGCCTTCACGACGACCAGGTATCGCCCATTGGGCACGCCCTGCCCGCCGGCCGACTGACCGTTCCACAACACCCGGTTCAGCCCCGGCTGTCCCCCGGCGGTCGGTAGCGTCGTCACGACCCGGCCCGCCACGTTCCGTACCTCGATCGTCACATCCGCCGCCCGGGGCAGCGCGTAGGTCAGTTCGAGGCCTCCGGACCGAACCGGCGTCGCCGCCAGCTGCCCGATGACCAGGGGCGCCTCGGCCCCCGCGCACGCGATCTCGAACTTCCGCCGCTCGCCCGCCTCCCGCGATCGGTAGGTGTAGCTCGCGGCTGTCCGCATGTACACCGACCGACCCGTGGCCAGGTCCGTCAGGATCGGCCGCACCGTCGGCGGGACGCCCATCATGTCGGGCCACATCAGCTCAACGTCCGCGTCGGCCGGACCACACTCCACCGTCACCGCCCACTTCGCCTGCGGCCCCACCGACTTCCGCAGGTCCGCCGCCAGCCGCTCGGCGCCGCGGTTCGTGAAGTACAGGTCCACGCCCGAGCCCACCGGCGGCGGGCTCACGATGGCGCCCAGGGCCTCGGCCTGACCCGTCGCGCCGAGGTAGTTGTCCAGGTCCGCGCCGTCGGCGGTGCTCGCGATCAGCTGCAGCTGCCACCCGTCCAGCGGCTCCCTCTCCGCCGCGACCGTCTCCCCCACCACCCCCACATTGTTCTGGAACACCAGCGACAGCCCCGGCGCCGTGGCGTAGATCCACATCCCCTCCCGCCGCGGCAGCGTCGGCTCCGCTCCGGTCAGCACGGGCGACAGCAGGCGGTAGCTGCGCGCAAAGCCGTCGTAGCGCCACCCGTACTTCCTCACCAGGTTGGACGCCGTGATCGGCGTATCGGTTCCGAGCTGATCGCGGACCAGGATCCCCTCGAAGAGGTAGTCCGCATCGTACGGCGAGCCCACCTGGTTCCAGCCCTGTCCGAGGGGCACCGCCGTCTCCGCCTCGTCCACCAGCCTCCCGCCGACGCCGATGAAGCTGGGGACGTCCCGATCCAACCAGTAGGCGCGGCCCGGCACGATCGTGAGGAACGGGTCGTCCGGCGCGGTCGCGATGGTGTGATAGGCCTGAGTCGCCGGATCGTACCGGGCGAAGCTCTCGGTGGTGGGGTCGGTGAAGCCGAACACGTCCATCGGGCCCGGCTCGATCGGGTCGGCGGGCACCGTGATCATCCGCAGATTGTAGCTATACGAGAGCGACAGGTTCGGCGCGCACTGCACCGGTCCGGTGGGCGTCACCGTTGTGATCGCGTTCCCCACGATGTCCAGCGCGGTGACCGCATACCAGTAGTCCGTCTGATCCAGGGGCAACGCCTCGGGCTCGGTCGGGTCCGCATCCGGGTCCTGCGCCTTGTCGATGTAGCTGCGCGCTCCCGCGCTGGCGATCTCGCCCAGGAACTCCACGCCATCCTCCGTGATGGACGTGAACGCCGCCGGGCCCCGGTAGACCCTGAACCGCGCCAGGTCCGAGACGGAGGCATACCCGACCCAGCTCAGAGTGATCGACCGCCCGTTGTCCGCCTGGGTGTCCTGGGCCACCAGGTTGTCGATCGCGGGCGGGGAGGAGTCGTTGCGCGGGATCGCCGGACCGCCCACCTTCGTCTCGCTGGTCAACCCGGCCGAATCCTCGCAGACCACCTTGTACCAGTAGGAGAGACCGTCCGTCACGTCGGTGTCGAGGTAGGCCGTCGTCCCCGCCGGCTGCGTGGCGACCGTGGTGAAGGGCCCGGCCGCATCCCCGGCCCGCTGCACGTCGTAGCCCACGACATCGTTCGCGCCCCGGCCGTCGTCTCCGGACCGGCTCCAGCCCACCGTCACGCTTCCGCCGTTGTCGCCCGGCGTGTCGGCCGCGGTGATCGACGCGGGCGCCAACGGCGCCTGGGTGTCGACGATGTCCAGGGTCATCACGTCGCCCGAGGTGGAGATGTTGCGGACCACCAACGGGAAACCCACATTGGCGTATGTCGTGGCCGACGGCGTGGATAGGTTGTCGTACGATCGGTTTCCCGTCGTGCCGGGATAGGGGTCCCCCGTGTCCCCCG
>VGFB01001068.1 GCA_016869015.1 Armatimonadota bacterium | reverse complement strand
AGGATCTGGAGACCGTGCGCAAGCTCGTGGAGGCCCAGCAATGAGCGATGCGGTGAGGCCCGTCTCGGTCGGCGGCCAGGTGATCGGGGGGGAGCGCCTGGCGCTGATCGCCGGTCCGTGCGTCCTGGAGGAGGCGTCGATCGCTCGTGAGGCCGCTCTGCGTCTGCGGGACCTCACGGGGGAGCTGGGTGTGCCGTTCATCTTCAAGGCCTCCTTCGACAAGGCCAATCGGACATCCGTCACCTCCTACCGCGGCCCCGGGCTGGAGCGGGGTCTGGAGATGCTGGCGGAGATCAAGGCGGAGGTCGGTGTGCCGGTTGTGTCCGACGTTCACGATGTCGGCCAGATCGCCCCGGCGGCCGAGGTGCTGGACATGCTGCAGATCCCCGCCTTCTTGTGCCGCCAGACGGACCTGTTGGTGGCCGCCGGCGCGTCGGGGTTGCCGGTCAACGTGAAGAAGGGTCAGTTCGTGGCCCCCCACGACATGCAGCACTGCGTCGGGAAGGTCCGCTCCACGGGGAACGAGCAGATCACCCTCTGCGAGCGCGGGACCACCTTCGGCTACCACAACTTGGTGGTCGACATGCGCGGGTTGGTCATCATGCGGAGCTTCGGCTGCCCGGTGGTCTTCGACGCCACCCACAGCGTGCAACTGCCCGGGGGGGGCGGGGGCAAGTCGAGCGGCGAGCGGGAGTTCGTCGCGCCCCTGGCGCGGGCGGCGGTCGCGGCCGGCGCGGACGCCCTCTTCGCCGAGGTCCACCCGAACCCGGACGCGGCGCTGTGCGACGGGCCGAACATGCTGCCCCTGGAGGCCGTGGCGCCGCTGCTCCGCACCTTGCTGGAGGTGAGGTCCGCATGTCGGAGCTGAATGAAGCCGCGATCCTCGCGTCCGCGCAGCGGACGTTTGACATCGAGAGCTGCGCGATCTCCAGCCTGAGCGGCCGCCTCGGGAGCGCGTTCGTGGCAGCCGTGCGCCTGCTGGTCGGCCTGCCGGGTCACGTCATCGTGAGCGGGGTCGGCAAGTCGGGCGCCGTCGGCCGCAAGATCAGCGGCACGCTCGCCAGCACCGGGTCGCCCTCGGTTTTCCTGCACCCGGTCGAGGCGGTCCACGGGGATCTGGGCATCGTCTCGGCCCAGGATGCCGCTTTGCTGCTCTCCAACAGCGGCGAAACTGAAGAGGTCTTGCGGCTGGTGCCCGTGCTGAAGCGCCGGCGCACCCCGATCATCGCCATCGTCGGCAACACCAGCTCCACCATGGGCCAGCAGGCCGAGATCGCCCTCGATGCCGCCGTCAGCGCCGAGGCCTGCCCGCTGGGCCTCGCGCCCACCGCCAGCACCGCCGCGCAGCTCGCGATGGGCGACGCGCTGGCGATGGCGGTGATGGAGGCGCGCGGCTACTCGGCCGACGACTACGCCGAGCATCACCCCGCCGGCGCCCTGGGCCGTCGCATCCTCCTGCGCGTCTCCGACATCATGCACGCCGGCGACGCCAACCCCACGGTGCCCCTCGAGGCCACGGTGCTCGACGCGGTCCTCACGATGACCCGCGCCCCCGTGCGCGGCGTCGTGACCATCGTCGACGCAGAGGGCAGGCTGCAGGGGCTCTTCACCGACGGCGACTTCCGCCTCCTCATGCAGCGCGAGCAGGACCGCAACGCCGTCATGGCGATGCCCATCGCCCGCGCCATGACCGCCCGCCCCACCACCGTCGCGCCGGACTGCTCCGCCGCCGACGCGGTGACCCTCATGCAGGACCGCGAGTTCGACAACCTCCCCGTCGTCGACGAGCACGGCCTCGCCCTTGGCGTGATCGACATCCAGGACATCATCCGCGCAGGAGTGGTGTAGGTCGTTCCCGTAGCAGCGCGCGTCTGGCGACTGCACCCAACATGGGAGGACGCCGCAACGAGCTTCTGGTGCCAAGGGACCGACGAGAGAGGCATGGCAATCGCCGGGCTTCACAAGAAGGTCAAGGTGAAACTGCAGGCGTCTGCCGTCCAGGTGGTCTTCGACGGTGTCGACCCCCTTACGCAGATGCCGCTCCGGGCCCCGCAAGTAGACGCTCGGTGGCGGTGTCCCGAGTGTGGCCTTGAGTGGGTCCAGATGAAGTCCATGTCTGCCGAGGAGCCGCGCGGCCGAGCCGTGACACCAGCATGGCTCCCTGCTTCGGGCCTGGTGCTCTCGGTGCCCTGCCGCCCCTTGTGGGCCTCCTACGGCAGGCCCATCCGTGGCTCTCCTCCACGGCCAACAGCCAGCGGTGGCCGGGGCCCCCTATGGCAGTTGGCCCCGAAGGGGCGACTGGTGGCTAGCCCGGATCATTCACGAAGCCTCGGTCGTTGGCTGACCGGGGCGGTGTGTGAGCCCTGATCGGGCGGTGGTGGCGTCCGGGCCGGCGCGAACGATCCCACGGCGCGGCTG